>DATBWN010000001.1:0-10808 GCA_036514755.1 Dehalococcoidia bacterium
CGACGGATCGGCGACTTCACGGACCACGCGTGCGGCCTCGATATCGACATCGCGCGGCTGCAGCGCGGCGCCGCGGACGGCGTGCGCGGCCTCTGCGCTGGCGTCAGCGAGTCGCTGCCGTTCGCCGATGGCGCCTTCGACGGCGTGCTCCTTAACGAGGTCATCGAGCACGTGCGCGACGACCGTGAGACGCTGCGCGAGGCGCTGCGCGTGACGCGGCCGGGCGGCCGCATCGTCATCTTCGCGCCGAACAGGCTCTACCCCTTCGAGACGCACGGCGTCTACCTGGGCAAGCGCTACGTCTTCGGCAACATACCGCTGGTCAACTACCTGCCGGACGCGCTGCGGCGGCGTCTGGTGCCCCACGCCCGCGCCTACACGCGCAGTGGCCTGGAGCGGATCACGGCCGGCCTGCCGGCGCGCTGGGTCGACTGGACGGTGATCTACCCCGGCTTCGACAACGTCATCGCCAAGCGGCCCGCCGTAGGCAGGGCCCTGCGCCACGTCATGTATGCGCTGGAGCGCAGTTGGCTGCGGCGCCTGGGGCTGTCCCACCTCCTCGTCCTGGAGAAAACCGAGCGGTGAGACGGGCAATCTGGCACTCGGGCAATTTGGCGGGCGTCTCGTCTTCTGCCGCGGACGTTGCAGCCAGTCAGGAAGTGCAGAGGCACTCCTCTGCCGGGGGGTCTGGGGGGCGTCCCCCCATCCTCTCCTTACTAAATCGAAGCGGAGCAGACCGCGAGGGATGCGAAGCGATGGCGAACGAAGCGCATGGCTCGTAACGGTCGCGGCAACGGCTTCGACTCGCACCGGCTGCGCGCCCGTCGCAACCAGCGGCGCCGCAACGGCAACGGTCACGGCCGCGGCATGCCGCCCTGGCTCAAGGTCGTGGCGGCAGTCGGCCTCGTCGGGGTCAGCGGCTTTCTCATCCTCGCCATCGTCTCGATCATCGTCTACCAGAGCTACGCCGACGACCTCGTGGCGCCGGACGAGCTGGCGATCAACCAGCCCTCCTACGGCGCCCGCATCCTCGACCGCAACGGCAACCTCCTCTACGAGTACGTCGACGATCGCTCCGGCCTGCGCCGGCCGGTCAAGCTGGAGGACGTCTCCGAGGCTTTCCTCGCCGCGACGATCGCCACCGAGGACGGCAGCTTCTTCTCCAACCCGGGCATCAACGTCAAGGGCCTGACGCGCGCCGCCTGGGAGAACACCTTCGGCGGCACCATCTTCGAGGGTACGGGCGGCAGCTCCATCACGCAGCAGCTCGTGAAGAACGTCTACATCGCGGCGGAGGCGCGTCAGGAGCGCTGGAGTAAGGAGGGGCTTGACCGCAAGCTCAAGGAGATGATCTACGCCCTGGAGCTGACACAGCGCTACGACAAGGAGCGCATCCTCCAGTGGTACGTCAACCAGATCAGCTACGGCGGCGTCTACAACGGCATCCAGGCCGCGGCCCTGGGCTACTTCGGCAAGCCGGCGAAGGACCTGACGCTGGCAGAAGCCGCGCTCCTCGCCGGCATACCGCAGTCGCCGGCCGACTACGACCCGGTGAACCAGCCGGAGTCAGCGCTGGCTCGGCGCAATCAGATCCTCGACCTCATGCTAAGAAAGGGCCGCATCCGCATCGGCGAGGACAGGTACTACGAGGTGAAGGCAGAGGCGGTGGAGGCGGCGCGTCAGGAGCCGGTCAACATCGCCGAGAGGCGCTTCCCCATCGAGGCGCCACACTTCGTCCTCCAGTACGTCGAACCCCAGATCGAGGCGCTCTACGGGCCCGATGCTCTCCTGCGCGACGGCCTCGTCGTTACGACGACGCTCGACGTCGAGCTGCAGCGGCGGGCGAACGAGATCCTCGAGGCGAAGATCACCGCCCCCGCGTCGGGGAGCCAGACATTTGAGGAGATTTCGAACAGTCGCAACGGCGCCGCCATGGTCATCGACCCGAAGACCGGGGAGGTCCTCGTCTTCGTCGGCAGCCGTGACTACTTCCGCGAGGACATCGAGGGCAAGAACAACATGGTGACGGCCTGCAACTCGCCGGGCTCATCCTTCAAGCCCTTCGCCTACACCACGGCTTTCCTGGAGCTGGGCTGGGGGCCGGGCACGATAATCCTCGACACGCCGGTCGAGTATCCGGACCCCGCCGGCGGGCCGCCGTTCGTCCCGACCAACCCGAGCAAGAACTTCCAGGGCCCGATCACCGTCCGCAACGCTCTCGGCAACTCGCTCAACGTACCGGCGAACAAGACCGCCGCGGCGGTCGGCGCCGAGAAGATCGTCGCCGAGGCGCGCAAGCTGGGCTTCATGCAGACTTTCCGCCTCAAGGAGAGCGGCGGGGGCGGCTGCTCCAACACCGGCAGCTACGGACCCGCCATCGCCACGGGCGGCGTCGACGTGACGCTGGAGGAGATGGTCTTCGGCTACACCGTCCTGGCCAACGGCGGCATCATGCGCGGGGCGGAGACGATCAACCCGGCCCTGCGCCGCAGCAACGAGCGCAAGATCGACCCGGTCTCCATCCTGCGCATCACCGATGCCAAGAACACCGTCCGCTACGACGCGGAGAAGCGGCGCAAGGAGGAGCGCGTCATCGAGGCGGAGTACGCCTACCTCATCTGGAGCATCCTCAGCGACCCGCAGGCCCGGACGATCACGTTCACCAACGGCCTCGGCATCCCCGGCTACCAGGCCGCCATCAAGACCGGGACGAGCGAGCCCTACGACCCGCGTGGCCCCAGGGCCGGCAAGATTGGCGACACCTGGGCCTTCGGCTTCACGGCGGCCATGGTCGTCGGCATCTGGGCCGGCAACTCCGACAACTCGCCCGTCGACCACATCTACAGCACGTCGATCTCGTTCCGCGCCATGAGCGACCTCTTCGTCGAGGCGATGAAGGGCCGGGCGTCGACGGCGTTCGAGCGGCCGAAGGGCATCGAGGAGGCGACGGTCTGCGTCCCCTCCGGCCTGCGGCCCACCTCGCTCTGCGGCAAGACGACGACCGACCTCTTCGTCAAGGACAAGCTGCCCCAGACGGACGACGACTGGTGGCGCCTGGTCCGCGTCGACATCCGCAACGGCCAACTGGCCGGGCCCGGCACGCCCAGCCAGTACGTCCAGGAGGCGGTGATGCTGGCCCTGCCGCCGGAGCTGCTGGACACGGAGGAGGAGCGCAAGATCGCCCAGGACTGGGCGGCGGCGCTCAGCATACCTCTGGCACCGACCGAGACCAGCAGCAGCGGCGGCGCCGACTTGGGGGCGATCATCTTCCTGCCCGCTGCCGGCTCCAGCGTCTCCGGCGTCGTCCAGGTGGCGGGCAGGGCGTCCTCCGACGATTTCCAGTCCTACCGGCTCGAGTACGGCCCGGGCGCGTCACCCACGGGCTGGCGGACGATCCGCCAGAGCAATAGCGCCGTCAGCTCCGGCACCCTCGGCTCCTGGGACACGAAAGACCTGCCGCCGGGCGTCTACACACTGCGGCTCGTCGTCACGGACCGGAGGCGCGGCCAGCTGACGGCCACGGTGACCGTCAGCATCGGCGGCCCCAGTGCCACGCCCACTAACACGCCGCCGCGGGCGCCCTAGCAGGGTGCTGAGAAACCGATCTTCGTGACCTCGTGGTTCGAGAGCCTCACCACGAGCGGAATCTGAAACCGCTCATCCCTTCGCTACGCTCAGGACAGGCTCTGAGGCTCTCGAAGGATGAGCGCCGGACTTTTTCAGCGCCCTACTAGGTCTCTAAGGCAGCTCGGCGAGGGCGCGGTCCAGCCCGGCGACGCTCGTCAGGCCGCCGGCGATGCGGACGAACTCCTGCAGGGAGCCGGCGCGCCGCCTCAGCTCGTCGACCTTCGGGCCGATCGGGTTGGTCGCGGCGGGGTTGCCGGCGGCGCCGGCGTAGAGGTTGACGAAGGCAAAGTAGGCCTGGTTCAGCTTGCGGATGGTGAAGCCCTGCGCCGCCAGCTCCCTGCGGCGTTGCTCCATAAGCGCCTCCGCGGCCTCGACCTGGCCCTGCGCCAAGAGGGCGTCGACCTCGCCGCGCAGGCGGCGCAGCTCGGCGCCGACGTCGACGCCGGGCGTCGGCGCCCGGGGCGCCGAGGTCGCCCCGGGCAGCGGCCAGGCGGCGACGACCGCCTCCGCCAGCTCGCGGCCGACGAGGTCGGCGACGGTCTCGTTCATCGCCCGCAGGTCGTAGCTGTCGTAGTAGCTGAAGCCCAGGGGCCGGAAGAAGAGGTAGTTATGCGTCCACTCGTGGGCCGCGGTCTCGACGGCGGCGCGATAGTCAGCGGCGTAGTCGACGATGGTCGGGTAGGCGCCGATGCCGCTGGTGGGGAAGGCGAGGGCGGAGAGCCCCTCCGCTCCCTTGCCCGCCTCGATGGCCTCGATCTGCGCCAGGCTCAGGTCCTCGCGCAGTAGGGAGGTGCCCTTGAGCTCGATGCGTTCGCGCGGCGAGACGGCCAGCGTGCGGGGCGCGTCCGTGAACTCGAAGTCGACGGGCGGCCAGACGACGGCGGGCAGGAAGAGGAACGAGCGCTCGATTCGTTGTTGCTCCAGGACCCTCGTCAGGCGCCCCTCGATGGCCGCCTCCACCTGGTTCTCGATGCGGTCACGCTCGCGGCGCTTCTCCGCCAGCGAGGCGGTGCGCTGGGGGTCGGGTGACAGGCCGCGTTGCTCGGCGTCGCTCGTCGCGCGTTCCAGCGCGTCGATCTCGCGCGTGAGCTCGAAGAAGCGGACGAGCGCCTCGTTCTCCTCGGCCAGGCTGGGCTTGCCACGGAACAGCTGGCCGAAGAGGAAGAGCCACTTGCCGGGGAGGTTGCGCACCTCCCAGGCGGCGATGTTGTACTCGTCCGGAGCGGTGCGGAGGTCGAGGCTCTCGTAGATCAGCGCCGAGCCGGCGCCGCTGGTGGCGAGGAGCAGGAGGGCCAGAACGAGCGCCAGCACGCGGCCTGCCGGCCAGGCGCGACGAACGGTGAGCGCCTCCACTGCACCACCGTACAGGCGGCCGGATCGACTCCGCAAGGCTGGCCTGCCTGCCGGCAGGCAGGGCGCCCGGGCCCCGATGCTATAATCGCGGGGCAATGGCGGAGAGGCTCGCGGCGTCCGGGCTCGCGGCGAACGGCAGGGCGCGAGCCAACGACGCGCTCGGCGGCCGTGGGGTTTCGATGTCAAACGAGCAGGCCGGCCTGCGTATCCGCCTCCTCGCCTACCTGCTGGACAGCGTCGTCCTCTTCGCCTTCACGATGCTCTTCGCGACGGCGTCGTTCCTCAACATCTTCCTGCGCAGCGACTACGGCGAAGGCCACGTCAGCGACGGCGCCGGCTGGACGTCGGTGGCCATCCTCATGGCCGCGATCCCGGCCTGGCTGGCCGCCAACCTGGCGCTGCTGAGCGGGCGCGGCCAGACCGTGGGCCAGTACGTCCTCGGCCTCGGCGTCGTGACGGAGGCGGGCGTGCCGCCGCGCCTCGGGCGGCTCGTCCTCTACTGGCTGGCGCTGCACCCGCTGCTCTACCACCCCGTGTTCAGCGGCTTCTGGCTGCTGTTCGCCTTCGCCGCTCTCGGCCTCTCCGAGAACGCATTCGCCGTGGCGGCGAGCCTGGCCATTGCGCTGCTCTGCCTGCTGGCGCCGCTCGGCGGGCTGCTCTTCGCCTCGCTCGACCCGCGCCGCCGCGCCATCCACGACCGCCTCGCCGGGATCAGGGTCGTCCACCTCGCTTGAGATGAAGGGCGGCTACGGCGGCGTCCTGGCCGCCCTCCTGAGCGCGCTCGCCCTCTTCGCGCTCGCCGGCTACCAGGTGACGAGCGAGACAGCGGCGACGCGTCTCCTCGGCCGGCTGGGCGCCGCGCTGGTCGAGATCGACCGCTGGCTGCCGGCGCACCGGGAGGACATCGACCTGCTGGCGCGCGACCGGCCGCAGGGCGTCGTGCGCCTGGCAGACCTGCCCGTCGAGGTGACGCTGCCGGCCTCGGCGGTCATCGACGCCGAAGACGCGGCGCTGCGCGAGCGCATCGTGGCGGCGATGGGCGAGGCGCTGTATCGAGAAGGCCGCGACGCCTTCGTCGGAGAGGACGGCGACGCCAACCTGGCCGTCGACGAGCCTGTGCGCTGGACGGCGAGCCTCCTGAGCCGGGGCGCGCACGGCTTCTGGCAGGCGGCGCTGGCGCTGTCGCTCCTGGCGCTCGTCGCCGTCGTGGCGAGCTTCCTCATGGGCGGCCGCTCGCCCCTGCTGCCGCTTATCTTCGGCGCCGGGGCTGGCGCCGCCGCCTCGTTCGCCGCCTGGCTGCTGGCGCAGGCCGGGAACGCCGGCCTGGACAGCGCCGTCGACCGCGAGATCATGCTCATCCTGCGCGACGGCGCCTGGATCGGCCTGCGCGACTGCCTGGCGGTGGCCGTCGCGGGCGTGGCCGTGCGCGTGCTGCTGACGCTGGGCCGTCAGGCGTCGGCCGCCTCGCCGGAGGCGCCGTCTGCCTGACGTCTCGGTCGCCTGGCCGCGGCGGCTCGCCGGCTGGCTTCAGGCGGCGCATGCCTTCCCTATCCTCGCGGTGCTGTGCCTGACGGCGCTCGTGGGCTTCGCGTCCGCGGAGGGCGAGCCGGACGCGGGGCGCCTGGGCCTCACCCTCGCCGCGATGCTGGCGTCGCAGCTCGCCATCGGCTGGACGAATGACTACCGCGACCGCGAGCACGACCGCGTCTTCCAGCCGTCGAAGCCGGTGCCGGCGGGCCTCGTGGAGGCGCGGCTGCTGCCCTGGGCTTCGGTCGCGGCGGTGACGGCGGCGCTGGGGCTGGGCGCGGCGCTAGGGCTGCTGCCGCTCACGTTCTTGATCGTCGGGACGGGGGCCGGCCTTGCCTACGACTTCGGCCTCAAAGACGCGCGCCTGAGCTGGCTGCCGCTGGTCGTCGGCCTGGCGGTGCTGCCGCCCTTCGTCTGGGCGTCGCTCGACGTCTTTCGGGAGGAGTTCTTGTGGCTCTACCCGGTCGCGTCGCCGCTGGCGGTCGCGGTGCATCTCGCCAACGCCCTGCCGGACCTGGAAGGCGACGCGAGAGCCGCGCGGGGCGGCGTCGTCGTGCGGCTGGGCCGCGCCGGGGCGCTGCGGCTGCTCGGCGCCTGCCTGGCGGCGCCGGTGGCGCTCCTCGGCCTCTCGCTCCTCCGGCTTGAGTACGAGGCGGCGGTGCTCCTGCCCGCCGCGGCGGGCTACGGGCTGCTGCTGGCGGCTGCCGGCTTCGCCTATCGTCGGCCCGGCCGCGAGGCCGCCGTTTGGGCGTTCCGCCTCGTGGTGGCGGCGTCCGTCATCTTCGCCGGCGGCTGGCTTGCCGCCGTCTGACGTACAATTCCCGCGTTAGGCGAGGTGATGTCATTGCGAGGCTCGCCGCCGGCGAGCCGTGGCAATCTTGGGCGGATCGTCAAAGGTTGCTTCGCCTTTCAGGCTCGCAACGACGGGTCAGAGGGAGACGCGAGGCGTGAAGATAGGCATCGGGCTGGACGGGACGCTGGGGCTGTCTTACGAGGACCAGGCACGGCTCTCGGCGGAGGCGGCGCGGCTGGGCTACACGAGCGTCTGGACGCCGGAGGGCGCCGGCGAGGACTCGTTCCTGGTCTGCGCCCTGCGCTGGGCGGCGACGCGCGAAGTCCTGCCGGGTGGGCTCACGACCGGCATCGGCGTGTCGCCGGTGGGGTTGCGTACGCCTATGGGCTTCGCCATGAGCGCCGGCACGATGAGCAAGCTGACGGGCGGCCGCTTCATCCTCGGCATCGGCGCCGGCGGCGCTTACACGCCCCAGTACCGCCGCACCTGGAACGTCCGCGGCCCCTCGACGCTCGCCCTGATGCGCGACTACCTGACGACTATCCGCGCCCTCCTCGTCGGAGAGACGGTGACCTACGAGGGGCAGTCGGCGGCGCTGCGCGGCGCCCGCCTGGCCATCGACCCGCCGCCACGGACGCCCGTCTACCTGGCGGCGCTGGGGCCGGAGATGCTGCGCCTGGGCGGCGAGCTGGCGGACGGGCTCTCGCTGAACTGGTGCACGGCCGGGCAGGTGGCCTGGAGCCGGGAGCGCGTCGCCGAGGGCGCGGCGCGGGCCGGCCGCGACCCGGCGTCGATCACGATCGCCGAGTACATCCGCGTCTGCGTCGACGAGGACGTCGACGTCGCCAGGCGGGCGTTCACGCGCGCCGTCATGGGCTACGCCTTAGGCTTCGGGCCGCCGGGCGGCCGGCCGCAGGGCTACCGCGCCCACTTCGAGCGCATGGGATTCGCTGCCGACATGGCGCGCATCGACGAGCTGCGGCGGCGCAGCGCGCCCCAGGACGAGGTGATCGACGCCTTCCCGGAGTCGCTGCTGCGCGGCGTGGGCTACTACGGTCCGGCGGCGGGCGCGGCCGCGGCGTTCCGGCGCATTGCTGAAGGGCTGGACACGGCCATCGCGCGCGTCGTCGCGGCGCGGCCGGGCATCGAGTCGGTCCGGGCCGTGATGGCGGCCTGCGCGCCGGGCAGCGGGAAGGGATAGGGTAGGGGCGCAGCATGCTGCGCCCCTAACGTGTGTGAACGCGTGTTGAATCCCGCCCTGACCGACGAAGCCCAGCTGCTGCAGCGCGCCCGGCGCGCCGACCTCGCCGCCTTCAACGAGCTGGTGACGGCCTACGAGAGCCTCGTCTACAACCTCTGCTACCGGCTGCTGGGCCAGCGGCAGGCGGCGGAGGACGCGGCGCAGGAGGCGTTCATCGCCGCCTGGCGCGGCATCGGCGGCCTGCGCGGCGACGCCTTCCGGCCCTGGCTGCTGCGCATCGCCGCCAACGCCTGCCGCGACGAGCAGCGACGCCGCGCCCGCCGGCCTACCGCGTCGCTGGACGTCGCTCTTGAGGCGGGGCTGCCGGAGCCGGCCGACCCGGCGCCGCTGCCGGAGGCGAGCGCCCTCCAGGGCGAGCTGCGGTGGCGGCTGGAGCGGGCGCTGGCTGGGCTGCCGGCGGAGCAGCGCCTCGCCCTCGTCCTCTGCGACGTCGAGGGCTTGGATTACTCTGAGATCGCGACGGTCATGAAGACATCGCTGGGCACCGTCAAGTCACGCATCGCCCGCGGCCGCGGCCGCCTGCGCCAGGCGCTGGCGGCCGAGCGGGAACTTCTGCCGGGCCGGTTCCGTCCTGAGGAGTAGAGGCGCGATGTTCTGGCGACGGCGAGATGAACACCCCCGTGTTGACGACCTCTCCGCCTACCTCGACGGCGAGCTGCGCGGCCGCAGGCAGGGCGAGGTCGCGGTGCACCTGGACGCCTGCGAGTGGTGCCGCGTGCTATTCGAGGAGCTGCGGGGCGCGAAGGCGGCCCTCGCGGGCCTGCCGCGCGTCGGGGCGCCGCGCTCGTTCCGGCTGGCGCCGGAGCGCGCCTACGTGCCGGGCGGACGGCCGCCGCAGCGACGCTCCGTCCTTGCCTACGCGCCGGCCGTGGCGCTGAGCCTGTTCGTTGCCCTCCTCGCCGTCGACCTGGCGACGCTGCCGCGCGACGACGCGGGCGCCGGCGGCGCCGCGCTGAGCAGCGACGCCGCGGCCGAGAAGCAGGCGGCCGAGGCCTTCCGGGGCGAGGGGCGGTCGGCGGCGGATGAGAGCGCGCCGGGCCTGGCAATCACGCCGCCTGCCACGGGCCAGACCAGACCGGAGGCCGCCGGCGCCCCGCTGCCGACCGAGATGCCGGCGCCGAACACCGGCCCGGGCCCCGAAGCATCGGCGCCGTCCGAACGAGCAGTGCATCAGCTCGGCGAAGAGGAGTCGTCTCGACTCTGGCTGCGCCTGCTGGAGGCGGCGGCGGGCGCAGCCTTCGTCGCGTCCGTCTTCGTGCTCACCTGGCCACGCATCAAGGGAGGAGTGAAGAGATGAAGCGTTCGATAACGGCCATCCTGGCGTTTGCCGTCGCGAGCCTGGCCCTCGTCGCCTGCAGCGAGGGCGACACGATCATCCAGCCCGGCGGCGCGACTACCACCGGCATTAGCGTCGCGGGCGTCGGCCGCGTCTTCGCCGCGCCGGACGTCGTCGTCCTGCGGCTGGGCGTGGACGTGGAGCGCGCCGTCGTGGCGGACGCGCGCGAGGCCGCCGCGGCGGCGATGCAGAAGGTGGTCGACTCGCTGAAGGCGAACGGAATCGCCGAGAAGGACATCCAGACGGCGCAGTTCTCGGTCTTCCCGGAGTACGACTACGACACGGATGACGAGCGGCCGAGGCTGCGCGGCTATCGCGTCACCAACGTCGTCACGGTGCGCCTGCGTCAGATCGACAGCGCTGGCAAGGCGATCGACGACGCGGTGCAGGCCGGCGGCAACGACGCCGTAGTGCAGGGCATCAGCTTCGACATCGACGACCGGACGGAGCAAGAGGCGCAGGCGCGCGAGAAGGCGATGCAGCAGGCGAAGAAGCGCGCGCAGGAGCTGGCGCGCCAGGGCGGCGTCAGCCTCGGCGACGTGGTCTCGATCAGCGAGTCGACGCAGGCGGTGCCGTTCTACGGCCGCGGCTACCTGCCGGCGCCGGCCACGGGCGGCGGCCCGGTGACGGAGATCGAGCCGGGCGAGCTGGAGGTCGTCGTCGTCGTCCAGGTCCTTTACGCCATCAAGTAGGGGCGGCAGTCGCGGGTCATTCTGAACGCCGTTCGTCCTGAGCTTGTCGAAGGACGCTCCGCTTGACTAGGAGGCGTGGGTTCGACAGGCTCACCACGAACGTGAGGGCGTAAGGGCTGGCCAGGATGACCATTACCGAGGCGGCGCAGTTTGCTCAGGCTCCGGCAGGCGGTTAGAATCGCCTCAATCCCTGCCACGCGGCAGGCTCGTCCGGGAGAG
>DATBWN010000002.1:0-2576 GCA_036514755.1 Dehalococcoidia bacterium
GCGCCGGCGAAGGCTGGGCGCGCGTCCAGCCCGGCCTCATCCTCGCCGAGCTGAACCGCCAGGCCGCCCGCCACGGCCTGCAGTACGCTATCGACCCCTCGACAGCGAACCGCGCCACCATCGGCGGCGGCGTCGGCAACAACTCCTGCGGCGCCCACTCCGTCGTCTACGGCAAGACGCTGGACCAGGTGCTGAGCCTCGACGCCGTCCTCGCAGACGCCTCGCTCGCCAGCTTCGCGCCTGTCGAAGGCGAGGCGCTGGCGGCGAAGCTGGCGCGCAGCGGCCTCGAAGGCGACGTCTACCGCGAGCTGCGCCGCCTCGGCCGCGAGCAGCGGGAGGAGATCGCGCGGCGTTTCCCGCGCATCATGCGCCGCGTCTCCGGCTACAACCTGGACGAGTTCGTGCGGGAAGACGGCCCCATGGACGTCTCGCGCATGCTCGTCGGCTCGGAGGGCACGCTGGCCGTCGTCACGGAGGCGAAGGTGCGCCTGGTGCCGCTGCCGAAGGTCAAGGGCCTGGCCGCCGTCCACTTCCGCAGCGTCATCGAGGCGGCGGAGGCGACCGTCGCCGCGCTGGAGCACCCCGTCGCCGCCGTCGAGCTCGTGGACGACATCATCGTCCGCCGCTGCCGCTCGAGCACCGGCTTCCGCGCCCTGGCCGACTTCGTCCAGGGCGACCCGGGCGGCATACTCCTCATCGAGTTCGCCGGCGAGAGCGAGGCGGAGGTCGTCGCGAAGCTGCAGGCGCTGGAGGCCGACCTGACGCGCCGCGGCCTCGGCTACGCGACCGTGTCGACCACCGACGCGGCGCTGCAGCGCGACATGTGGCGCATGCGCGAGGCGGGCCTCGGCCTGCTGATGAGCGTGCGCGGCGACGCCAAGCCGGTCGGCTTCGTCGAGGACACGGCGGTGGCGCCGGAGAAGCTGCCGGCCTTCATCCAGCGCTTCCAGGAGGTCGTCGGCCGCCACGGCACGGAGGCGGCCTACTACGGCCACGCCAGCGTCGGCTGCCTGCATATCCGGCCGATGGTCAACGTCAAGTCGGGCGAGGGCCTGAAAACGATGGAGGCGATCGCCGGCGAGGTCGCCGACCTCGTCCTCGAGTTCGGCGGCAGCCTCTCGGGCGAGCACGGCGACGGCATCCTGCGCGGCGTCTTCACGGAGCGCATGTTCGGCCCGACCTTGACCAACGCCTTTCGGGAGGTTAAGCGCGCCTTCGACCCGCGAGGCATCCTCAACCCCGGCAAGATCATCGATACGCCGGCATTCGGCGAGAACCTGCGCCTGGGCCCCGAGACGCGCAACACGGAGCCGGTGACTTACCTCGACTTCGCCTTCGAGGGCGGCATCGCCCGCGCCGCCGAGCAGTGCAACGGCCAGGGCGCCTGTCGCAAGCATGAGGGCGGAATGTGCCCCTCCTTCATGGTCACACGCGAGGAGGAGCACTCCACGCGCGGCCGCGCCAACCTCCTGCGCCTGACCTTCGCCGGCATGCTGCCGCCCGGCGAGCTGACCGGCGACCGCCTCTTCGACGCGCTGGACCTCTGCGTCGAGTGCAAGGCGTGCAAGTCGGAGTGCCCCTCCGGCGTCGACCTGGCGAAGCTGAAGTACGAGGTGCTGGCGCAGCGCAACCGGGAGCGGGGTGTGCCTTTGCGCGCCCGACTCTTCGCCCACATCGCGACGCTGAGCCGGCTGGGGAGCCACGCCGCGCCTCTGGCCAACTGGGCCGGGCGCCAGAAGCCCCTGCGCGCCATGCTGCAGCGCTTCGGCGGCATCCACCGCGCGCGCCCGCTGCCCGTCCTCGCGCGCGAAACCTTCCCGCGCTGGTTCGAGCGAAGGGCCGCCCGTCCTTCGAGAGTCTCAGGACGAGCGGAGACTGAGACCGTTCGCCCTGAGCCTGTCGAAGGGCGAGTCACCGCTGCGTCGCGCGGCGAGGCCGTCCTCTTCCACGACACCTTCACGGACTACTACCACCCGGAGGTCGGCCAGGCCGCCGTGCGGCTGCTGGAGGCGCTGGGCTACCGTGTCGTCCTGGCGGAGCGCACCGGCTGCTGCGGCCGGCCGGCGATCTCGAAAGGGCTGCTGCCGACGGCTGCCCGCTGGGCGCGGCGCAACGTCGACGCGCTCCTGCCCTACGCCCAGCGCGGCGTACCCATCGTCGGCACGGAGCCGTCCTGCCTGCTGACGTTCCGCGACGAGTACCCCGACCTCCTGCGCGACGAGGCGTCGCGCACCGTCGCCGGCCAGACCTACCTGCTAGACGAGCTCATCGTCAAGCTGTCGCAGGACGACGAGGGCGTCGCCGCGCTCTTTCGCGCCGGCGCAGAGCGCGACGTCCTCCTCCACGCGCACTGCCACCAGAAGGCGCTCGTCGGGCCGGAGCCGACGCTGGCGGCGCTGCGCCTCGCCGGCTACGAGGCGCAGCTCGTCGAGACGAGCTGCTGCGGCATGGCCGGCGCCTTCGGCTTCGAGGCGGAGCACTACGACATCTCAAAGGCTATGGGGGCGCTGCGCCTCTTCCCGGCGGTCGAGGCGGCGCCGGAAGAGACCGCCATCGCCGTCACCGGCGTCTCCTGC
>DATBWN010000003.1:0-8949 GCA_036514755.1 Dehalococcoidia bacterium
CCGAGCTCGATACGCAGCGGCACGCCGCGCATCTCCCAGTCGTTGAACTTGTAGCCCGGCGAGTGGCCTTCGCGCCGGTCTACCCAGACGCGGTAATCGACGAGCTCGCTCGTGAGCTTGTCGGCCTCTTCGAGGACCAGCCTACGCTCGTCGTCGCTGCGGTAGATCGGCACGACCACGACCTGATATGGCGCCAGGCGCGGCGGCAGGATCAGGCCCTGGTCGTCGCCGTGCGCCATCACGATCGCGCCGATGAACCTGGTCGAGAGGCCCCAGGAGGTCGTCCAGCAGTACTGGAGGGCGTTGTGGTCGTCCAGGTACTTGATGTCGAAGGCCTCGGCGAAGTTCTGGCCGAAGTAGTGGGAGGTCGCGGACTGAAGCGCGCGGCCGTCGCCCATCATCGCCTCGATAGCGTAAGAACGGCGGGCGCCGGCGAACTTCTCGCTCTGGCTCTTCTCGCCCGGAATGACGGGCAGCGCCGCCTCGTTCACGGCAAAGTCGGTGTAGACGTCCAGCATGCGGAGCGTCTCCGCTTCCGCCTCTTCCGCCGTCGCGTGCGCCGTGTGACCCTCCTGCCAGAAGAACTCGGTCGTGCGGAGGAAGAGCTTCGTCCGCTTCTCCCAGCGCACGACGCTGTTCCAGAGGTTGATGAGCAGCGGCAGGTCCTGATAGGACTGGATCCACTTCGCGTACATGTGGCCGATGAGCGTCTCAGAGGTCGGCCGGACGACGAGCGGCTCGGCCAGCTCCTCGCCGCCGGCGATAGTCACCACCGCCAGCTCCGGCTTGAATCCCGCCACGTGCTCCTTCTCGCGCTCCAGGAAGGAGGCGGGGATGAACATCGGGAAGCCGGCGTTGACATGCCCAGTCGCCTTGAAGCGGCGGTCGAGGGCCTGCTGGATGTTCTCCCAGAGCGCCCAGCCATACGGCCGCACCACCATACAGCCCCGCACGGGCGCGTAGTCCGCCAGCTCCGCCTTGAGGACGAGCTGGTTGTACCACTCGTTGAAGTCCTCCGAGCGCGTCGGAAACGGCCTTGCGGTCAAGGGAGCCTCCTGAAGCTAGCGCGCGGCGCTGAGAGCATTGTAAGCGCAGGCTGGTGGCAAGAGGTACAGCCCGCGCAGCCCGGAGAGCGGGCAGTGGCAGTCAAGCGTCGCGGCGCCGGCGAGGTAGAGCTCGTGCCGTACGACGGCCCGTGGAGAAGCTGCGAGGGACGCTGGCCGGCTAGCCCCTGCATTGGACGGGGCTTGTGCGCGGTGGTATAGTGGTTGAGCCACCATACGGGTAGTTCGGAAGTGGGTCTTGACCCACTTTTTTGTTAGCAAATCGCCGAGGAGCAGAGCGTTGGCCACAGCAGTCCGCGCACCGACAACCGCACCGAAAAACGACTTCCTGACCGCCATAACCCAGCTCGCCGCGGAGAAGAACCTGCCGAAGGAGGTCGTCTTCGAGGCCGTGGAGGCGGCGCTGGCCTCTGCCTACAAAAAGGACGCCCTCGCCAACGCCAACCTCGTCGTCAAGATCGATGGCGCCACCGGCGGCGCCCGCGTCTTCGCCCAGAAGACCGTCGTCGAGAGCGTCGAGGACGACAAGATCGAGATCACGCTGGACGAGGCGCGCGCTATCGCGCCCAACACCTACGTCGGCGACGTCGTCAACATCGAGGTCTTCCCCCAGAACGCCGGCCGTATCGCCGCGCAGACCGCGAAGCAGGTCGTCCTGCAGCGCCTGCGCGAGGCGGAGCGCGAGGTCGTCTTCGAGGAGTACTCCGGCAAGGAGGGCGACATCATCTCCGGCGTCGTCCACCGCTTGGAAGCTCGCTACGTCTACATCGACCTCGGCAAGACGGAGGCCGTCCTGCCGCCCACAGAGCAGGTGCGCATGGAGCACTACCGCCCCGGCCAGCGCCTGAAGGTCTACCTGCTGGAGGTGCACAAGGCCAACCGCGGCCCGCAGGTCACCGTCTCCCGCACCCATAAGAACCTCCTGCGCCGCCTCTTTGAGCTGGAGGTGCCGGAGATCTTCCGCGGCAGCGTCGAGATCAAGGCGATCGCGCGCGAGCCGGGCTTCCGCAGCAAGGTCGCCGTCTACTCCCGCCAGGAGGGCATCGACCCCGTGGGCGCCTGCGTCGGCCTGCGCGGCATCCGCATCCAGAACATCGTCAACGAGCTTAACGGCGAGCGCATCGACGTCGTCCAGTGGGACCCGGACCCGGTGCGCTTCGTCGCCAACGCCCTCAGCCCGGCGCAGGTGCAGGGCGTGCGCATCCTGGCGGACGGCACCACGGCCGAGGTCGTCGTCGCCGACCGCCAGCTCTCCCTCGCCATCGGCAAGGAGGGTCAGAACGCCCGCCTGACCGCCAAGCTCACGGGTCTGCGCATCGACATCAAGAGCCTGAGCGCCGTCGAGGAGGAGCACGCCCAGGAGCCGACGCTGCAGATGGTCGCCGAGCCGGAGGTCAAGCGCGAGACGCCCATCTGGGCCGAGGTCGCTCAGGCGGAGCCAGGGGCCGAGGAAGAGGAGCAGCCCGCCGCCGCCAGCCTGGAGGCGCCTGTCGCCGAGCCGGAGCCCATCGTTGAGCGTCCGGCGGCCGGCGAGCGCCCCGCTGCCGTTCGCTTCGCCGACGAGGTCATGCCCCGGGCCCAGCCCACGGAGGTCAAGGGCAAGAAGAAGGCGCGCAAAGGCCCCGTGCGCGAGACGGAGGAGCAGGCCCGCGCCCGCCGCGCCGCCGCTGGCCGCCGCGGCGGCCGCCGCGCCGTCGAAGAGGAGATAGAGGAGGAGCTGGAGGCCGTCCTCGACGACGAGGACTTCGGCTTCCTCTCCCGCTAGGAGAGCAAGGTGCCGACGCGAGCCGTTAGCCGGCCGCCGCAGCGCAGCTGCGTTGCCTGTCGCACCACGGGCGATAAGCGCTCCCTCGTGCGCGTCGTCCGCACGCCGGAGGGCCGCGTCGAGGTAGACCCGACGGGCAAGAGGGCAGGCCGCGGCGCCTACGTCTGCCGCAGCTCTGCCTGCTGGCAGGCGGCGCTGAAGAAGGGGCGGCTGGAGGCGGCGCTGAAGACGAAGATCGGCGCCGACGACCGCCTCAGGCTGGTAGAGTTTGCCACGGCCTTGAACCAGGCGGCAGTGGCCGTATAGGTTGGGAACAGGAAGAGAGACGGAGCGACATTGGTAACCGAAAGCAAAGCAGTTGAGCTGCCCCGCGCCCTCACGGTCAAGGAGCTGGCCGACCTGCTCCGCGTGTCCGCCGTGGAGATCATCAAAGAGCTGATGAAGAACGGCGTCATGGCCTCTATCAACCAGGTCATCGACTACGACACCGCCGCCATCGTCGCCACCGACTTCGGCTTCGAGCCGCGCGAGCAGGAGACGATCGAGACCGCTGAGGTCCTTATCGAGCGCGTCAGCCGCGTCGCCGTCGAGGAGGCGGAGGTGGAGGATGCGGCGCTGCTGAAGCCGCGCCCGCCCGTCGTCACGATCCTCGGCCACGTCGACCACGGCAAGACCAGCCTCCTGGACGTGATCCGCGAGACCAACGTCACGGGGCGGGAGGCCGGTGGCATCACGCAGCACATCGGCGCCTATCAGGTCGAGGTGAAGGGCCAGAAGCTCACCTTCCTGGACACGCCCGGCCACGAGGCCTTCACCGCCATGCGCGCCCGCGGCGCCCAGGTGACCGACGTCGCCGTCCTCGTCGTCGCCGCCGACGACGGCGTCATGCCCCAGACGATCGAGGCGATCAACCACGCCCGCGCCGCCGGCGTGCCCCTCGTCATCGCCGTCAACAAGATCGACCTCCCCGGCGCCGACCCGGACCGCGTCCTGCAGCAGCTCACCGAGCACGAGGTGGTCGTGGAGCAATACGGCGGCGAGGTGCCGGCAATCCCGGTTTCCGCCCGCACGCGCGAGGGCATCAGCGACCTGCTGGAGAACATCCTCCTCGTCGCCGAGATCCAGGAGCTGAAGGCGAACCCGGACAGGCCGGCCCAGGGCGCCGTCATCGAGGCGGAGCTGACGACGAACCGCGGCCCCGTCGCCACACTGCTCGTCCAGAAGGGCACGCTGCGCGTCGGCGACGTCGTCATCGCCGGCGACTGCACCGGTAAGATCAAGGCGATGTTCGACGAGCTCGGCAAGGGCGTAAGCGTCGCCGGCCCCTCGACGCCCGTCAAGGTTCTCGGCCTACACCAGGTGCCGCTTGCCGGCGACACCTTCCGCGTCGCCCCGGACGAGCGCGGCGCCCGCGCCGAGGTTGAGGGGCGGCGCCGACAGCGCGAGGCGGCCCTCGCCCGCGAGGCCCACCCCGTCAACCTCGACACGCTCTTCGGCGAGATCCGCGCCGGCCAGCTCAAAGACCTCAACATCATCCTCAAGACCGACGTCCAGGGCTCCATCGACCCCATCCGCCACTCGCTAGAGCGCCTGAGCAACGCCGAGGTGCGGGTCAAGATCATTCACTCGGGCTCCGGCACCATCACGGAGTCGGACGTCATGCTGGCTGTCGCCTCCAAGGGCATCATCATCGGCTTCAACGTCAAGCCGGACGCCGGCGCCAAGCGCGTCGCGGACCAGGAGAAGGTCGATATCCGTCACTACCGCGTCATCTACACGCTCATCGAGGACGTGGAGAAGGCGCTAACCGGCATGCTCGAGCCCGTCTTCGCCGACGTAGTCGACGGCCACGCCGAGGTGCGCCAGATATTTCGTATCAGCCGCCTCGGTAACGTCGCCGGCTGCTACGTCACGGACGGCACGCTCCTGCGCAGCGACCTCATCCGCGTCATGCGCGACGGCGAGAAGCTGGCCGAGACGCGCTGCGCCGGCCTGCGCCGCTTCCAGGAGGACGTGCGCGAGGTGCAGAACGGCTACGAGTGCGGCATCTCCCTGGAGGGCTTCGACGCCATCACGGAAGGCGACGTCCTCGAGTTCTACCACCGCGAGCGGGCAAACTAGCCGCCTCTAATCTCGCCTCCCATACCTGCCGACAACTCAGTAGGGCCGCATCGCATCGCGGCCTGGCAGGACAGCGTGTCGAATCGTCGTCAGCCCGTCTTCTTCGCAGCCGTCGTAGCACTCGGTGCGCTGCTCATCGCCGCCTGCGGCGGCTCCTCCGGCTCGCCACCTCCTGCGACGACGCCCACCGCCGGTAGCCCCGAGGCGAAGCCGCCGGCCACCGCGCTCGACGCCAAGGCGCTCGAGGCGCTCGCCGCCGAGGCCGTGAAGGCGCCGCTGCCCTCCGTGGGCGGCGACCTCCTCGCGATCAGCCCCAACGAAGAGGCAGGCAAGCAGGCAGCGGAGGCGCTGCGGGCCGCGGGCTTCGACCTGACAGGCGCGACTGTCCTCGTCCTGCCGATCGCCGGCACCAACCAGAGCCTGCTCGTGATGGAGTTCGACGCAACGGCGAGCGCGTCGTCTTCGGACGCACCCGACGACCCGCTGCCCGGACTCAAGGCGCTTGTCGACGCGCCCGCGATCAAGGCGGCGAACGTAACGCGCGTCGTGATCATCACACACGGTACGGACGAGAAGGGCAGCTACGTGTTCACCATGACGATCCCGATGACCGCGGTCGCGGCGATGACAAACGGCACGCTCTCATCCACAGATGCCATTGGACAGATGACGATCGACCTGGAGTATGGTGCGAGATGAATCGGCGGGCGCTGGTCTTCTTAGGATTCGCGGTCGCCTTCCTGGTGCTGACGACCGGCTGCGAGGATTTCCTCACCCTCGATGACTTCAGCTCCGGTTCCGGTCCCGCTCCAGCACCCAAGTCGGTCAATGACCCCGCGCTCGCCAACGACCCGGCGATCCAGGCGGCGAAGGACGCCACACAAGCCATCAAGGACATCCGCGATGCCGACGCCGCGCTCGCGGCCAGCCTCAAGAACCGCAACCTCGACGGAATAGACAAGGCGCGCGAGCTGCGGCCCTACGACGCCAAGTTCGCCTTTTACAGCATCGCCATGCGCGACGCGATGGGCGGGAGCCTCGTGACCGGTGGGGCGGAGCGTCGGGAGGCGTTTCTGCTCCTCCGCCTACGGAACCCCAAGGCGAGCGAGCGCGAGCTCTTGAGCCTCTTTTACTTGAACCTCGCGGAAGCGACGCTCGCGACGAGGAACTCGTTCTCGACCGGCTCGAAAGAGTTCAGCAGCGCCACCGGCGATTACTGCTTCTACCGAAACCTCCTGGATCGGACATCGACACTTCCCAAGGACTTCTGTAACGAGAAGTAGCCTAATCCCTGGCGCGGTCAAGCAGCCGCTTCGTGCCATAATGGCGCCATGTCCCGCCGCACCGAGCGAGTCAACGAGCTCATCCGCGCCGAGCTGAGCGACCTCCTCCTGCGCGAGGTGCGCGACCCGCGTCTCGGCGGGCTCATCTCCATCACCCGCGTCGAGGTCACGCCCGACCTCTATAACGCCCGCGTCTACGTCAGCGTCATGGAGGACGCGGCCGAGCAGAAGGAGGCCGTGCGCGCCCTCAACGCCGCCGCCGCCTTCTTCCACCGCGAGCTCAAGCAGCGCCTGCAAATCCGCCGCGTTCCCTTCCTCGTCTTCCGCCTCGACACCTCCATCGAGGAGGGCGCCGCCGTCCTCGCCCACATGGACGAGCTGGCGCGGCAGGACAAAGAGGCCGGCGACTCCCAGTAGGGGAACAGCGTGACGCAAGAAGACGAGGAGGGGCGGGGCCAGGTTCCGGATTCCCTGTCCCCTGCGCCTGTCTCGGGTATCCTCAACCTCGACAAGCCGGCCGGCTGGACCTCCTTTGACGTCGTCGCCTTCGTGCGCCGCCGCACCCACGTGCGCCGCGTTGGCCACGCCGGCACGCTCGATCCCGCCGCCACCGGCGTCCTGCCCCTCCTCCTCGGCCAGGCCACCCGCCTCGCCGAGTACCTAGTCGACGCGACCAAGGTCTACGAGGCCACCATCGAGCTCGGCCTGGAGACGGACACCTACGACGCCGAGGGCGAGGTGCTGCGCCGCGCCGACGCCGCTGGCGTCAGCCGTGAGGCTGTCGAGGTAGCGCTGTTCCGCTTCCAGGGCGAGATCGACCAGGCGCCGCCGCCCTACAGCGCCCTCAAGCGCGGGGGCGTGCCCCTCTACAAGCGGGCCCGTCGCGGCGAAGACGTGCAGACGGCGCCGCGCCGCGTCAGGGCAGACCGACTCGACATAATCTCTTACGAGCCCCCTGTGCTTCGCGTTGAGGTCGAGTGCGGCAAGGGGTTCTATGTCCGCTCCCTCGCCCACGACCTCGGTGCCGCGCTGGGCGTCGGCGGCTGCCTCGTCGCGCTGCGGCGCGCTCGCGTCGGGCCCTTTCGCGTCGAAGACGCCGTTGACATCGAGACGCTCAGGCGGGAAATCGAGAGCGGGGAGTGGCGGGAGCGCCTCTTCCCGCCGGACGAGGTCCTCCTCGGCTGGCGCGCCGCCATCGTCGGCGCGGCGAACGAGGAGCGCCTGAGTCACGGCCACGCCCTCAGCCTCCAGCCGCTGCCCGGCGCAACGGCCATCCCGGGCGACCGCTGCCGCGCCTACGGCCTCGCCGGCGACTTCCTCGCCGTGCTGCGCTGCGCCGGCGGCCTGCAGTGGCGGCCGGAGAAGGTCTTCACGTAGGCAGAGTGCAAAGGCGGGCCTTCTTGGATGCACTCTGCACTCTGAGCGACGAACTTGGGCCGAAGTCAGCCCCTTCGGTTGCTATACTAAGCATTAGGTTCGTCTGACACAGGAGCGATATGTCTCTGCGCAACACCCGCCGCCAGAACCGCGGCACCCGTCGCCGGCGCGCCGGTCCTGTCCACTTCGACAGCACCCAGGTCGACCTGCCGGGCCCCCTGCGAATCCTCTCCAACCGGCGCCTTTTCGTCGTCGTCAGCGTCGTCTTCGGCGTCGCTATCGTTCTCAGCCTCCTCGTCGGCGCTATTGGCGGCAGCAGCAGGACGACGCCGGACGGCCCGCCGCAGCAGGCGAACGAGGCGCCGGACGTGCCGCAGGGCGAGCAGGGCACGCCCGGCCCCTCGGACGCCAGCCCGACGCCGGCGGCGGCTGTCAAGCGCTACAGTCAGGCGCCGGCCGTGGCCATCGACCCTGCCAAGCGCTACGTCGCCACCGTCAAGACGCCCAAAGGCGACATCCAGATCGAGCTCTACGCCAGCGAGGCGCCGGAGGCCGTCAACGCCTTCGTCTTCCTCGCCAGGGACGGCTACTACAACGGCACGCCCTTCATGGAGCTGGTCAAGAACACGGACGGCTCGCCCTTCTACGCCCAGGCCGGCGACCCCACGCGCACCGGCTTCGGCACGCCCGGCTTCTCCATCAAGAAAGAGACGACGACGCGGCCCTTCGTCCGCGGCGCCGTCGGCATGGGCGGCTCCGCCGAGAACAGCAACGGCGGCCAGTTCTTCATCTCCTACGCCGACATGCCCGCGCTCAGCGGCAAGTACACCATCTTCGGCCAGGTCGTCGCCGGCCTCGACGTCCTCGAACGCCTTGCCCTGCTCGACCTCACGACCGGCCGCGGCGTCGGCGCTGGCGACGAGATCCAGTCGATTACGATCAGCGAGCTGTGACGGTCCCCAGTCATTGCGAGGCTCGCCGCAGGCGAGCCGTGGCAATCTTTGACGCGACGTCAAGGATTGCTTCGGTTCGCTCGCAATGACAGACTGAACCGCATGGATTCCCGCGACATCCGCCAGCTATTCGTCCGCTTCTTCGCCGAGCGGGGGCACCGTCACATCCCCTCCTCGTCCTTGATCCCGCCGCCGGAGGAGCGCACCCTCCTCTTCACCAACGCCGGCATGAACCAGATGAAGCCCTACTTCATGGGCCTCGCCCGGCCGCCGGCGACGCGCCTCACCTCCATCCAGAAGTGCTTCCGCACCAGCGACATCGAGAAGGTGGGCGACGCCACCCACCACACCTTCTTCGAGATGCTGGGCAACTTCAGCGTCGGCGA
>DATBWN010000004.1:0-17263 GCA_036514755.1 Dehalococcoidia bacterium
AGACAGGCATCCCCCAAGCCCAGATCTGCCAGCTTTCCTAAAGCCGACCCTTCTGTCCTTCAGGGCTACCTCTATGTTAGGTCAAGTCCGCGGCGAGCGGTCTCGACTCAGTTCGAGCGCTGGCGCAGCCGTGAGACCAGCCCGAAGGGAGCAGCAATGCAGATATGCCCCTATAGAACCGCAGGCTGCGGTCTCAGCTTGCCCTGCCGGAAATGCCGCGCCGCGTCCGTTCGAAGGGCACACCAATTCGTGCGAACTAGACCTTCCGGGAGGCGCCATCGTGCGTGATCACCGGCTTCCTACGACGGTGCCAGGAGAAAGGCAAAGAGAGATGACGGATCTCCTCCTAGTTCTGTTGCTTCTAGTTCTGCTCTTCGGAGCCCTCGGCTTGTTCGTGACCAAGGTCTTCCTCGTCGGCCTGGCCGTGGTGGTGCTCCTGGGCTTCATCGGCGGCCGGCGCCTAGGCCGGGCTAAGGCGTATCGATGACGCTGGGCACGGTGACAAAGTTGGTAACGTCCTTCGGCTCCCATTGGGGTCGCGTCCGCCCGTATGGCGATAAGCGTGAGTTGTTCTTCAACCCAGGGTCGTTGGTCAAGCCGGCAGACTTCGCCGCGATTCGGGAGGGCCAGGAGGTCGAGTTCGAGGAAGAAGCTGACCACGTAAACGGAGCCCACGCTATCAACATGAGAGGACACAACAATGAAAACTAATGACAAGCGCCATCTCCTGAGCAAGAAGATGGTCCGCGGCATCTTGACGCACTTCTCTCGCCTGGACGGCGTGATCTTGAAGGCCTACACCTTCGAGAAGCGCCATTCGGAGTACTCCGACACTAGAGCCGACTTCGACATATTCGATGAGCGCGGGAACCTCGCCTTCCAGGGCCGGGAGTTCCGTACTGGCCCCGCAGCCTATTGGCGGCAGTCACGCCTCACCGTCGCGCCGGGATGGGCCTAGGAGCAAACGCGCCGGCCAGCGAGGCCGGAAGGCAGCGTACCTGAGGAGTGTGACGACGTAAGGCGCGCTGGACTGCCGTTACGCGACCCAGTAGTACCGCGTGTGCAGCACCAGGAACGTCGCCTGCGCGAGCCCGAGGCCGCATAGCGCGCAGACGAAGACCGGCCCCCGTCGCCAGGCGCCTCCCGCCTCGAACCACGACCCGAAGGCGATGTACATCGGCACGGCCAGCGCCAGGTAGCGCGTGTAGCTCATGAAGCTGCCCAGCAGCGGCACCATGCCCATCAGCAGGCAGAACAGGAACAGCGGCCGGTCGACGCGTCGATAGATCAGCGGCAGCGCCGCGACGAAGCCCAGGAACGCCAGGCGGTCCCAGTACGTATGGACGATCGAGAGGTCCTTCGCCAGCAGGTGTCGAAGGAGGATGTCCGGCTCGAACACGTGGCGGATGCTCCAGTCGGACTGGTACAACCCCACCGCCTGGAACTGCGCCAGGAACTCGCCCGTCGTCAGCCGCATGTAGAGCATGTAAGCGCCCAGCCCGGCCAGCGGCGCCAGCGCCCACAGCAGCCGCGCCTGCAGCGCTCGAGACCACTTCTCGGCCGGCTGCCGGCTCGACCAGGCATCGGCCAGCAGGAACGCTGCCAGCGGCGCCGCTACGAACACGCCGACGACGCGCGTCAGCGGCAGCAAGAACGCAGCCATCGCAGCGAGCGCCAGCTGTCGCCGGTAGAGGAGGTAGAAGAACGCCGCCGTGAGCAGCAGGAACGGCCCCTCCGTGTAGATCAGGTTCAGGTAGAACGCCGTTGGGAAGGCGAGGAAGAGCAGCAGCGCCCGCCACGCCGTCGCTTCGCCGAAGCGCCGCCGCGCGAAGAGGAAGAAGACGAACAGCCCCGCGCCCGAGGCCAAGTTCGCCAGCAGCAGCCCGGAGACGACGCCGTCCCCCGTAACGAAGTTCAGCGCCCGGATCGATAGCGGGAACAGCGGTGGGAACGCGTCCGAGGCCGCGCTCTTGCCGTAGCCCTCGTCCGCCAGGAAGAGGTAGTGGCTCGCGTCCCAGCCCGTGAACGTCGTCTGGAACGTCGGCGCCTCGCTCGGCGGGTAGACCAGGTTGCGCCGCCACTCCTCCTCGTCGAGTGGCACCGACCGATAGCCCTCGACGACGACGAGGAACGCCAGCAGCTTCCAGGCGACGATGAGCAGCGCGACGCGCGCCTCCGCTCCGCCCAGGAGCCGCGCCGCGCTAGCGCGAACCGCGTCCTGAGCTCGTCGAAGGACAGCCCGCCGGTCAGGTGCGAGGACCCTCTCCGTCGCCATCTGCCGCACTCATGATCAGTAGCGGCCGGCGGGCGGCCCTTCTGTAGAGAGGCGAGTTCGCCGGGAGAGCCGAAGGCCAGGCTTAAGCCTGGCCTTCGTGGTTCCGGTGCGCCGCGAGTGGTTGCGCGGCAGCCCTATGCCGGCACGCTAGTGCTCTAGTAGTCCATGTGGTCCATGCCGCCCGGCATGGCCGGCGTTTGGCCCGGCGGCTCCGGGATGTCGGTGATCAGCGACTCCGTCGTCAGGATCATCGTCGCGATGGAGGCGGCGTTCTCCAGGGCGGAGCGCGTTACCTTCACCGGGTCGATGATGCCGCGCTCGATCATGTTGCCGTAGACGCCCGCCACGGCGTCGTAGCCGTACTCCTCGTCCTTCGACTTGCGCACGGTGTCGACGACCACCGTGCCCTCGGCGCCGGCGTTGTCGGCGATGAGGGTCATCGGCTCCTCGTAGGCGCGCTTCATCAGGATGGCGCCGGTGCGCTCGTCGCCCTCCAGCGTGGCGGCGAGCTCGTCCAGCACCTTCTGGCAGCGGACGAGGGCGACGCCGCCGCCCGGGACGATGCCCTCCTCGACGGCGGCCCGCGTCGCCGAGAGGGCGTCCTCCACGCGCAGCTTCTTCTCCTTCAGCTCCACCTCGGTCGGCGCGCCGACCTTGAGGACGGCGACGCCGCCGGCGAGCTTCGCCATGCGCTCGTCCAGCTTCTCGCGGTCGAAGTCGGACGAGGTCTCGTCCTTCTGGGCCTTGATCTGCTTCATCCGCGCCTGGATCGCCTCGTCGGAGCCGTAGCCCTCGATGATCGTCGTGTCCTCTTTGCTGGAGATGACGCGGCGGGCACGGCCGAGGTCGGCGATCTGCGCCGCCTCCAGCTTGCGGCCCACGTCCTCCGTGATGAAGGTGCCGCCCGTGAGGATGGCGACGTCCTCCAGCATCTCCTTGCGGCGGTCGCCGTAGCTGGGCGCCTTGACGGCGAGGGCGTTCACCGTGCCGCGCAGCTTGTTGACCACCAGCGTCGCCAGCGCCTCGCCGTCGACGTCGTCGGCGATGATGACCAGGTTCTTCGTCACCTGGAGGACCTTCTCGAGGATGGGCAGGATGTCGGTGACGGCGGAGACGCGCTTGTCCGTGATGAGGATGTAAGGCTCGTCCAGGACGGACTCCATGCGCTCCGTGTTGGTGACGAAGTAAGGCGAGACGTAGCCGCGGTCGAACTGCATCCCGTCGACGAACTCGATCTCCATGTGGGTGCCGCGCGACTCCTCGACGGTGATGACGCCGTCCTTGCCGACCTTCTCCATGACCTCGGCGATCATGTCGCCGATCTCGGTGTCGTCGGCGGAGATGGAGGCGACCTGGGCGATCTGCTCCTTGCCGGTGACCGGCTTGGCGATGGAGCGCAGGTGGTCGATGGTGACCGCGACGCTCTTCTCGATGCCGCGCTTCAGGGCGAGGGGATTGGCGCCGGCGGCGACGTTCTTCAGGCCCTCGCGGACGATGGCCTGGCCGAGGACTGTGGCGGTGGTGGTGCCGTCGCCGGCGACGTCGTTGGTCTTGGAGGAGATCTCCTTCGCCAGTTGGGCGCCCATGTTCTCGAAGGGGTCGCTGAGCTCGATCTCCTTGGCGATGGAGACGCCGTCGTCGACGACGGCGGGGGCGCCGTACTTGCGGTCGAGGACGACGCGGCGGCCGCGCGGCCCCAGCGTTACCTTGAGGGCGTCGGCGAGGACGTCCACGCCTGCCTTCAGGGAGCGGCGCGCCTCCTCGTCGAAAATGATCTGCTTAGCCATGGGACACTCCTGTTCGACGTAGCTGCAGACCTTCAGGTCTGCCGGGGCAGGTCTGAAGACCTGCAGCTACGGCGCTCTCTCTAGATCTGGACCTTGCAGAGGATGTCGCGCTCGGAGAGGACGATGTACTCTTCGTTCTCGACCTTGATCTCCTGGCCGGTGTACTTGGCATAGAGGACGCGGTCGCCGACGCTGATCTCCATGGGGACGAGCTTGCCGTCGTCGTCGCGGCGGCCGGGGCCGACGGCGATGACCTCGCCCTGGTTCGGCTTCTCCTTGGCGGTGTCGGGGATGACGATGCCGCTGGAGAGCACCTCTTCCTGGACGATGGGCTTGAGGACGAGCTTGTCGGCGAGGGGAACGAGTTTCGTAGCCATTTGACCTCCTCTGGCGAGAGTATTGAGGCGTTGTCGGGGGTTAGCACTCAGGCGGGAGGAGTGCTAACGGCAGTTTAAGACGGCCGGGCGCTCTGGCGCAAGGGGTCGGCGGGAAATCAGCTGTCAGCCAGTAGCCAGTACCCAGCGATGCGCAGCGGCCATCGCGGCCTGCAGGCGGGCAGCTATACGGCGCACACGTTTCCGTGTATGATTGGCGGGATATGGCGAGAAGGCGGCCGGCCTGGGACGCGGGGCGCGTGCGGGCGCTGCGGCGCCACCTGGGCCTCACCCAGGCGGAGCTGGCGCGGGAGCTGGGGACGCGCCAGCAGACGATCAGCGAGTGGGAGACGGGGCTCTACCGGCCGCGCGGTCTCTCCGATCGGTTCCTCAGCCTCGTCGCCGAGCGCGCCGGCTTCCGCTACGAGGCGGGCGAGGTTCGGCGGGCGGAAGACGGCGGCGCGTGAGTGAGGTGGCGCCCTCCTACGTCGCCTCGGCCGTCGCGGTCGTTCGGGTGGGCGAGTCGTCGGCTGGCGGCAGCGAGAAGGTGCGGGCGAGGGCCTGCCCCCTCAGCGAGGCGGAGCTGGCGCTGATCTGGGCCGGCCAGCGCTTTCCGCCGGAGGCGCTCTCGACGCCGGACGGCCGTGGCGTGCGCGTCCTCCACCCCGGCCGGCGCAACGCCGGCGCCGGCCCCGACTTCCGCGACGCTATCGTCCTGATCGCCGGCGAGGAGCGCCGCGGCGACGTGGAGCTCCACCTGCGCGCCAGCGCCTTCCGCGGCCACGGCCACGACCGCGACCCGGCCTACGACGGCCTGGCGCTGCACGCCGTCTACCTTGCGGATGAAGGGCCGGAGACCCGCCTGAGCAGCGGCGGCAGCGCGCCGGTGGCGGCCTTCGCGCCCTGGCTGGCGCGCCGGCGGGCGGAGGTCGAGCGCTGGCTGACGGCGCCGGCCCTCTGGCGGGAGCCCTGTCGCGACGCCCAGCAGCGCCTCGGCCCGGCTGCGGTGGAGGCGGCGCTGGCGGCCGCGGGCGAGGGCCGCTTCGCCGGCAGGGCCGCGCGTCTGGCGCAAGACGTTGCTGGTGTCGGCGCAGAGGCGGCGCTCTGGCAGGCGCTCTTCGACGCCCTGGGGGTCGGCGGCGACCGGGCGGCGTTCCGCCACCTGGCCGAGCTGTGCACGCCGGCGCTGGCGCGGTCGGTTGCTGCTGCCGGCGGCCGGAACGACGGCCTGGAGGCAGCGCTGCTGGCCCTGGCCGGCCTGCGGCCGGCGTCAGCGCCGCTGGCGGCGCTGCTGCCGGCGGGCCTCTCGCCGCCGCTGGCCAGGACGGGCCGGCCGGCGAACCGGCCGGAGCGGCGCTTGGCGGCCTTCGCCCGCCTCTACGCCAGGGCGGAGGGCGACCTGGCGGGCTTCGCCGTGGCGAGCGTCGTCGGCGCGGAGAGCGCGCGGGAGCTGGTCGTCGCCTGGCAGGTGGGCGGCCCCGACAAAGTCGGGGCGCTCCTCGGCCGGGAGCGGGCGCGGGAGCTGGTCGTCAACGTCGTCCTGCCCTTCGTCGCGACGCGGGCTGAGCTGCGGCCGAAGGCGGCGTCGCTGCTGGCGGAGATGCCGGCGGCGCCGCCCTACGGCAAGACGCGGTTCCTGGAGGCGAACCTGCGGCGGGCGGACGGCTGGCGGGCGGCCGGGAGCGCGCTGGCGCAGCAGGGCCTTCTTGCCTATCTGGGCGAGTGGTGCAGCCGCGGCGGCTGCGGCAGGTGCCCTCTGAGCTAGCTTGCGCTACGCATCCCTTCGGCAGGCTCAGGGCAGGCTTCGTCCTTCTTGGGAAGAACTCATCTGCTCCGCTCCGATGGGAAGAGGTTTGAAAGGGGGACACCCCCTTAGACCCCCGGCAGGGACCGCGTCCCTGCCCCTGCTGGAGATGCCTGCCTCCGCCGAGGCGCGGCGTTCCAAGAGGTCGCGTAGCGCCTGCTGAGACAGCCGGGTGCTCTGCACGGCAGCCTGCCCGATTGCCAGTCTGCCGTCGCCGGCGTTAGCCGGCGATGGACCAGGAGGCGCGGACGTCGAGGTCGAGGCCCGCGACGTTGGCGTCGGCGCGGAAGTGGGCGGCGGCGGCGATCATGGCGCCGTTGTCGGTGCAGAGGACGGGGGGCGGCGCGAAGACGGGCGCCGGCGAGGCCTCTCTGAGGGCGGCGCGCAGCGGGCCGTTGGCGGCGACGCCGCCGGAGAGGAGGACGCTGCGCGCGTCGAACGCCTCGGCGGCGCGGACGGTCTTCCTGACGAGGACGTCGACGACGGCGGCCTGGAAGGCGGCGGCGATGTCGGCGACGGGCGCCCTGGCCTCCTGGGCGGCGCGGGCGACAGCCGTCTTGAGGCCGCTGAAGCTGAAGTCGGCGCTGCCTCCCAGCCAGGCGCGGGGCAGGCGCGGCGGCCGCGGCCCGGCCGAGCGCGCCTCGCGCTCGATGGCGGGGCCGCCGGGGAAGCCGAGGCCGAGGACGCGCGCCGCCTTGTCGAACGCCTCGCCGGCGGCGTCGTCGCGCGTGCGGCCGATGAGGCGGTAGCGGCCGCCGCCCTCGGCGAGGACGATCTCGCTGTGGCCGCCGGAGACGATGAGGGCGACGGCGGGCAGCGGCGGCGCCTCTTCCAGGAGCCAGTTGGCGTAGACGTGGCCTTCCAGGTGGTTGACGGCGATGAGCGGCTTCGACCAGGCGTAGGCGAGGGCCTTCGCCGTGCTAAGGCCGACGAGGAGGGAGCCGGCGAGGCCGGGCCCGGCGGTGACGGCGACGGCGTCGAGATCGGCGGGGCGGCAGCGGGCCTCGGCCCAGGCGGCGCGGACGACGGGTAGCATCGCCTCCAGGTGGTGGCGGGAGGCGACCTCCGGCACGACGCCGCCGTAGCGGGCGTGGATGGCCGCCTGGGAAGCGACGACGTTGGCGAGGAGGCGGCGGCCGTCGGCGACGATGCCGACGGCCGTCTCGTCGCAGGAGGTCTCGACGCCGAGGATGAGCACGTCCCATTGTCATTCTGAGCGCCGCGAAGAATCTAGTGCCGGGCTGCCAACGCTGCGCATTTTCGTCCTTCCTTGGGAAGGACTCATCTGCTCCGCCGGGCTAAAGGAGGCTTGTGGGGGACACCCCCACACCCCTGGCAGGGATTGCATCCCTGCACCCTGCTTCTGCGCTTGATAGGGGCGGTGAGGAGGGCGTCGCCGACGACCATCCTTCGGCAAGCTCAGGGCAGGCTCCGAGCTGGCCGCCGGTCTAGCGCTGGATGGGCGCTGTCAGCAGGGCGTCGCCGACGACGACGTAGAGCTGGCCGCCGGCCTCGTCTACGGCGATGGCGCGCAGGTCGGTGAAGGCGGTGCTGACGAGCTGGCGGTGGAAGGCGCCGTCCTCGCCGGCGACGACGATGCGCTTGTTGGCCGAGTCGGCGAGGAAGAGCTCCTCGGCGCTGGCGACGAGCGCCATGTCGCTGGCTGCCCCGGGCGGACGGTCGATGCCGCCGAGGTTGAAGCCGATGTCGACGCCGCCCTGGAAGCGGCGCACGCTGCCGTCGCGGAAGAAGACGAAGATGTCCTCGTCCACGGCGAGGCCCTGCGCCTCGCCGAGGTTGCGCGGGCCGCTGAGGGCGGAACTGGGCTCGCTATCGAAGCCGGTGGCGGCGGGCAGGTAGCGGTGCACCTGGTTGCCCTTCGGGTCGAGGACGTAGAGGTTGCCGTCGTAGGCGGCGATGCCGGCGACGGAGGCCCAGGTGTTGGTGCGGCGCAGCGGCAGGGGCTCCGGCAGCGAGCCGGCGCGCAGGGCGAAGAGCTTTCGCTCCTCGTCCAGGATGAGGAGGCGGCCCCCGACGCCGCCAGCGCGCTCCCAGGTGAAGTAGATGGGCTTCTTGGCCGGCGTGCCGGCGTAGGTCTCGCCGTCGCGGTAGACGATGGCGGGCTGCCCGGGCGTGCCGAGGGGCAGGGCGATGATGCGGCCGCCCTTGGCGTCGAGCAGGTAGGCGGTGCTGCCGGCGACAGCGAGGCTCCTTATGGAGACCTCGCCCGTGATCTGGCGGCTCAGAGTCGTCACCGTCCTCATGGGGCCGAGGTCGAAGAGGGCGTCCATGACGTCGAGGCTGGCAGAGGCCTGCTGGCGCAGATCGCCGGCCGGGGCGTTCTCGGGGTCGATGCGCAGGGCCTCGTTGGCCAGGCGCCGCGTCTCCTCCAGGAGGTCGCGCCTGAGGGCGGGGTCGCTGGCGGCCTGGGCGGCGGCGAGCTGGCTCTCGGCGCCCTCGACGAGGCTGTCGAGCTTCTCGCTGCGGCCCTGCTGCACGAGCTCCGGGACGAAGGCGACGACGAGGAGGACGACGACGGCGGCCAGCGCGAGGCGGAGGATGCGCCAGTCGGTGGGGTTGAAGCGGAAGCGGCGGGCGGGCCCCGTGGTGCGCCGCGGGTATTCGCTGCGGCCGAAAGCCTGATCGCTGCGCAGGCGCACGACGGACCGGGTGATGTCGACGGGCGGCGGCGCGGCCAGGAGGGGACCCGTCTTGGCGTCTTCCGGCGGCGCAGGCTCCTCGACGGGCTCCTCAGGCGTCGTGCCTGCCTTGCCGGCCGGCCGGCGCGACCGCCTTTCGGCCGGGCGGGCCGGGGCATCGGCCGGCGCCGAGGCGGCGGCCTCCGCCGCGGGCGGCGGCTCCGGCGGCGCTTCCTCGGCGGCGAGGGCGGTGACGAGGAAGAGGGCGAAGCTGGGCAGGTCGCGCGCCATGAGGTAGAGCTCGGGCAGGGCTTCGTCGCTGCCGCGGCTGAGGAGGGCTTCGAGCGTTCTGTCGTCGAGGATGGCCTCCAGGGCGAGCGAGGCCGCGATGAGGATGTCGCCCGGGCCCAGGTCGACGCGGCGCAGGGCGGGCTGGATGTCGCCGCCGCCGAGGGGCGTGACGGCTTCATCGCCGGCCTCCAGGCGTTGGAGGCGGCCGTCGCGGCGCAGGAAGGCGAGGCCGGGCCCGGCCTGGGCGAGATAGACGGTCTTGCCGCTGACGATGGCGGCCGTCACGCCGGCGCTCACCTGCTCGCGGGGGAGGCTGCGCCGGTTCCACTCCAGCAGCGTCTGATTGGTGCCGCGCAGGGCACGCAGCAGGCCGCCGCTGATGGAGAGCCGGTCCTGGAGGAAGACGCGGCCGATGGCGTCCAGAGCCTGGGCGCCCAGCTCTTCGCTTTTGGCGCCGGTGGGCTCGGCGATGATGTGGAGGTCGACGTCCGGCTCGTCCAGGCGGCGGCGCTGGAAGGTGCGCAGAAGGCCGCCTTCCTCCGTGACGCGGCCGTGATCGACGACGAACCTGGCTACCCAGGTCTGCAACGCCATTGCAGGCTCTCGCCTACACCTCCTGGCTGCCGCTCAGCGAGACGAATGGAAGGGCGGTTATTCGCTATCACTTCCGACCGAAGCTTGGAGGGCCCGGAGGCCCAACTTGGCCTAGGGATTATAGAGGAACAGGGCATAAGGCATAGGCGTGGGCATAGGGCCGGCCGCCGCCCTGTTCCTGTCCCTTGTTCTCTCGTGGGGTAAGATGGTGACGAACCGACGCCAAAGTCGGTTTCGTGAGGAGAGGTCGTGGCGGAGGTCAGCCAGGAGCGGGCGCGCAACCGCCAGCGGCGCATTCTGGACGCGGCGCTGGCCGTGTTCACGCGCCGCGGCTACCGCGAGGCGAGCGTCGACGAGATCGCGGCGGAGGCGCAGACCTCCAAGGGCGGCGTCTACTTTCACTTCCCCGGCAAGCAGACGATCTTTCGGGCGCTGCTCGACCTCTCGGCGCGGCGGCTGCTGGAGCGCGTCGAGGAGGCCATCGCGCGCGAGAGCCAGCCCGTGGCGAAGGCGGACGCGGCGCTGCTGACGGTGCTGCGCGTCTTCGCCGAGCACCGGGCGCTGGCGCGCCTGTTCATGGTCGAGGCGCTGAGCGCCGGCGGCGAGTTCCCCGGGCGGCTGCTGGCGATCCACGACGAGTTCATAGCCGTTATCCGGCGCCACCTCGACGAGGCCGTGGCGGAAGACGTCCTCCTGCCCGTGGACACGGCCGTCGCCAGCCGCGCCTGGTTTGGCGCCCTGAACGAGGTGATCCTCCACTGGCTGATCACGGGCGAGCCGGAGCGCCTGGAGGACGCCTACGCGGCACTGCGGCCGCTGCTCATGCGCAGCGTCGGCGCGAAGGCGGGCTGAGGTGGCCAGCGCGGCCTCGGCGACTCTCTCGCGCCGGCGCGCCTGGTGGCTGGCGCTGCGGCCGTTCTCTTACACGGCGGCGATCGTCCCCGTCCTCGTCGGTACGGCCGTGGCGGCCGACGAGACGTTCCGGCCGGGGCTCTTTCTCCTCGCCCTCCTCGGCGCGGTGCTCATCCTGGCGGGAACGAACCTGGCGACCGACTTCTTCGACTTCGTCGATGGCGTTCAGCCGAAGGCCTCCTTCGGCGCGGCGATGCAGGGCGGCCTCCTGCCCGCGAAGGCGGTGCACCTGGCGGCGATCGCCTGCTTCGCGGCGGGCTCTGCCTGCGGGCTGGTCATCGTCGCCTACGCGGGCTGGCCGATCGCGGCGGCGGGCGTGGCGAGTGTGCTGGGGGGCTACTTCTACGTGGCGGCGCCGGTCGCCTACGGCCGGCGCGGCCTGGGCGAGGTCGGCGTGTTCTTCTTCATGGGACCTCTCATGGTGATGGCGTCCTCCTACGTGCAGGTCGAGAGGCTGAGCTGGGGGTCGTTCTACGCCTCGCTGCCGGTGGGCATTCTCGTCGCGAACATCCTGCACGCCAACAACCTACGCGACATCGAGAACGACCGGGCGCGGGGCAAGGTCACGATCGCTGGCATCGTCGCCCGGCCGGCGGCGGACTACCTGCTCTGGGCGCTCGTCGGGAGTGCGTTCGCGGCGGTCATCGTCTGCGCGGCGCTGGGCGCAACGCCGGCCTGGACGCTGCTGGCGCTATTCGCGCTGCCGGCGGCGGCGCTGACGCTGCGGGCGCTGCGGGAGCGACAGGCGGCGGCGCTAAACGCGCTGGTGCGGGGCGCGGCGCGGCTGCACCTGCACCTGGGGCTGCTGCTGGCGCTGGGGTTCTTGATCGAGGCGCTTTGAGGCTACGCATCCCTTCGGCAAGCTCAGGGCAGGCTCTGCGCCCCGACTAGTCGGGGCTTGTCTGCTCCGCCTTCAATAAGAAGAAGTGGGGGAAACACCCCCACGCCCCCGGCAGGGATTGCATCCCTGCACCCTGCTCTGGCGTTCTGAGGAGAGAAGGGCCGGGCAACCCCCGACCTCTGACCCCCGTCCCCCGACCCCCTCGAGGGCTGACGGGCTAGAGACGTTTGAAGATCAGCGCGGCGTTGTGGCCGCCGAGGCCGATGGAGCTGGAGAGCGCCGCTTCCACGCCCTCGACCGGTCGGGCGGCGTTGGGGACGTAGTCGAGGTCGCAGTCGGGGTCCGGCTCCTGGTAGTGCATGGTGGGCGGCAGAACCTGGTGGCGCAGGGCGAGGATGGTAAAGATCGCCTCGACGGCGCCGGCGGCGCCCATCATGTGCCCGGTCATCGACTTCGTCGAGCTGATGGCGAGGCGGTAGGCGTGCTTGCCGAAGATCTGCTTGAGGGCCAGCGTCTCGACGCGGTCGTTCATCGGCGTGCCGGTGCCGTGGGCGTTGACGTAGCCGACAAGATGGCGGTCGATCTTCGCCTTCCGCAGCGCCATCTCGGCCGCGATGATCGGGCCGCGGCCGGTCTCCTCTGAGGCCACCATGTCGAAGGCGTCGTTGCTGGAGCCGTAGCCGGCGAGCTCGGCGTAGGCGGCGGCGCCGCGCGCCTGGGCGTGCTCGTAGCTCTCGAGGATGACGGCACCGGCGCCCTCGGCGACGACGAAGCCGTCCCGCCGGCGGTCGAAGGGCTTGCAGGCGCTGGCGGGGTCGTTGCCGGGGCTGGCTGTGGCGCGCAGAGCGGCGAAGGAGGCGTAGAGGAGGGGCGTCAGCGGTGCTTCGGCGCCGCCGGCGATCATGAGATCGGCGTCGCCGCGGCGGATAATCTCAGCCGCCTCGCCGATGGCGCCGGCGCCGGTGGCGCAGGCGGAAACGACGGCCATGTTTGGCCCCATGGCCCCCGTGAGGATGGCGATGTGGCCGGAGGCGGCGTCCACCAGGATGTTGGTCAGGAAGAAGGGGCTGATGCGCCGCGGGCCCTGCATATCGAAGTTGCGGTAGGCCTCGTCCAGGAGGGTGTAGCCGCCGGCGCCGGCGCCGAAGACGACGCCCGCCTCGGCGCCGAGGCCGCCCTCGAAATCGACGTTGGCGTCACGCAGGGCCTCGAGCGCGGCGGCGACGGCGAACTGGACAGAGCGATCCGTGTGGCGCAGCTCCTTCGGCGAGAAGAGGCCTTCGGCGCTGAAGCCCTTCACCTCGCCGGCGATGCCGCCGTCGAACAGGGAGGCGTCGAAGCGGGTGATGGGGGCGATGCCGGAGCGGCCGGCGAGGAGCGCCTGCCAGGTCGAGGGGACGTCGTTGCCCAGGGGCGTGACGGCGCCGAGGCCGGTGACGACGACGCGCCGCGTCATGTCGGGCGCTTGCTCTGGGGGGAATGGCCGGCGGTCGCCGCGTCTCCGTCCATCGGCTTCGAGCGAAATATAGCACAGGCCTGCCGCCGGACAGCCCCTTCGACGAGGCTCAGGGCAGGCAGGCTCAGGAGTGGCGCGCTGCCAATATACTGAGGCGATGCAGCGGGCGGTCATCGTCCTCAACCCGAGCGCGCGCAAGCCGCCGTCGCGAGAGCGGTTGCGCGCCGCGGCGGCGTCCGTGCGGCCGGCGGGCTGGGAGGTCGACGTGCTCTGCACGGAGAGCGCCGGCCACGCGACGGCGCTGGCGCGGGAGGCGGCCGCGACGGGCGCGGCGGTGGTCTTCGCTTGCGGCGGCGACGGCACCCTGAACGAGGTGGCCAACGGCCTGGTTGGCAGCGAGAGCACCCTCGGCGCGCTGCGCGGCGGCATGGGCAACGTCTTCGCCAAAGAGGTGGGCGTGCCGCGCTCGCCGGAGGCGGCGCTGCGGCTGCTGGTCGAAGGGGAGCGCCGCCGCATCGACCTGGGGGTCGCGGGAACAGGGGACGGGGGACAGGGGCGGCACTTCGTTCTCATGGCGGGCGTCGGCTTCGACGCCGAGGTGGTGCGGCGCGTGCCGGAGAGCCCAAAGCGGCTGCTGGGCACGACGGCCTACGTCCTCTGGGGCGTGCGCGAGCTGGCGCGCTATCGCTCAGCGGCTGCTCGGCTGCGCATCGATGGCGAGGCGCGAGAGGCGGAGCTCTTCTGGCTCATCGTCGGCAACACGCGCTCCTACGGCGGCGTCATCGACGTCACGGCGAAGGCGCTGGCGGACGACGGCTGCCTGGACGCCTACGTCTTCGCCGGGCGCGGCCTTCGCTGGACGCTGGCGACGGGGCTGCGGCTCGTCCTCCGGCGTCACGATGGCGCCCCGGGCGTCTCCTTCCATCGAGTGCATGAGCTGGCCGTCGAGACGGCTGGCCTGCCGGTGCAGGCGGACGGCGAGTACTTCGGCGAGACGCCGATGCGCTTCTGGGTGGCGCCGCGGGCGCTCTCGGTGCTGCTGCCGCGCGGCCGCGCGGCGCGGCTGTTCTCGTCTAAGGTCTGAAGGCCAGGCTTAAGCCTGGCCTTCGGCGGACTGGTCGGGCGCGACTCCCCGTCAGGGGGCTCCGCCCCCTGTACCCCCGATGCGCCTAGGTAGCCGAAGGCCCGACTGTTCCATGCGCGACGTCGAAGACGTGGGCGCCTTCGACGAAGTCGGGCGGAAGCCAGGCGTCCGACGTCGCGGTGAACCAGGCCTGGTCGAAGCCTGAGATGTGCTCCAGGACGGAGCGGCGTCGCCGCTCGTCCAGCTCGGAGACGATGTCGTCCAGGAGGAGGACCGGCGGGTCGCCATCCTGGGTGAGGAGACGCCCCTCGGCGAGGCGCAGGGCGAGGGCGGCGGTGCGCGTTTGGGCGCGCGACGCGTAGGCGGCCGCGGCGGCGCCGTTGAGCTGAATCGACAGGTCGTCGCGGTGGGGGCCGATAAGCGAGAGGCCGGCGGCGACCTCGCGGCGGCGCTGGCCGGCGAGGGCGGCGAGGAGCAGGGGCTGGACGGCGGCGCCGTTCGCCTCTTTGGGCAGGAGGCGACGCCACTCCTCGCCGAGCTGGGGCTCGTAGCCGATGACGAGCTCTTCGCCGGCGCCGCTCAGCTCGGCGTGGGCGTCGGCGGCGAGCTCGGCCAGTCGCCGCACGGCGGCGAGGCGGGCGGCGACGATTGTCGCGCCCTCGCGGCTGAAGGCCTCGTCCCAGAGCGACAGCTCGTCCAGGCCGGCGATGCCCTCTCTGACCCGACGCAGGCTGGCGTTGCGCTGCTGCAGGATGCGGCCGTAGCGCTGCAGGGCGGCGTAGTAGGCTCGGTCGAGCTGCGAAAGGGGCGCGTCCAGGTACTGACGGCGCTGGGCGGGCGGCCCGCTGACGATCTCCAGGTCGTCGGCGGTGAAGAGGACGGCGCGCAGCTGGCCGACGAAGTCGCGGGCGCGCCTGGGCAGGCCGTTGACGCGGAAGCGCTTGCCACCGCGTCCTGAGCCTGCCGAAGGGCCACTAGCCGCCGGTGAAGGGCCGACGATGAGCGTCTCGAGCTGGAGGACGCCGTCGCGGCGCTCGACGGCGGCCTGCAGGCGGGTGAAGGGCTGCGCCTCGCTCTCCGCCTGCCGGGCGATTAGCTCGCTGTCGCTGCCGGCGCGACGAGAGCGGCCGCTGGCCAGGAGGTAGACGGCCTCCAGCAGGTTGCTTTTCCCCTGGGCGTTGTCGCCGAGGAAGAGGAGGCGGCCGGGTGTGAGGTCGAGGTCTAGCTGGCGGTAGCTGCGGTAGCTTGTGAGCTGGAGCCGGCGGACGTGCATGTAAACAGGTAACAAGTAACAGGTGACAAGTAACAAGAGGCAAGGGCACGAGCGCCCTTGTTACTTGTTACATGTTACTTGTTACTCAGACGATCTTCAGGCGCAGGCGCAGCAGGTCCGGGCGCGCCTCCTCGACGACGAGGGCGTGGCCCGTGGCCTGGCGCAGGCCGGCGGCGAGGTCGCTGGCGGTGACGGGGGCGCGCAGGTGGAGGAGGAGGCGCGAGTCGCCCTCCTGGAAGCGCTCGACGGAGGCGCTCTCGACCTGGTCCATGGCCATGAGGGCCTTCTGCAGGTCCATGAGGGCCTGGAAGCCGGGCACGGCGACCAGCGTGAGGCCGATGCCTTCGCCGCCGGGCGTGAAGGCGGGCTCCGCCGGCGCGAGGGGCGGCCCCGACGGCGTCGGCGTCGCCAGGCGCTCCAGGAGGTCCGCCATGAGCTGCGAGAGGCCCTGCAGGTGGTCGACGAGGCGGTCGAGGGAGCCGGCGAGGCCGGTCAGTTGCTCGCCGAGGCGGCGGCGCTGCTCCTCCTCGGCCTGCAGCTCCTGCTCGAAGCGGCGGGCAAGCCCGTCCAGGGCGGCGCGGCTGGCTTCGAGGTCGGCGCGGGCGGCGCCGGCGCGGGCGGCGGCGGCATCGTGCAGCTCGCTCAGGGCGCGGGCCAGATGAGCGGCCGCGCGATCGATGGCTTCGTCCGGCCGGGGCTGGTCTAGGGTCACGCGAACCTCTCGAAAGCTGGTCCTTCGCCGAAGGACTGTGCTACCGCTCTAGAAGATTATCGGCAGGCCGCGGGGCCGTAAAAGGGCGGATGTTCCCCGATTTGACGGCCTCCGGCGCGGCCGCGTAGCTTGCGAAGGATACCATGACCACCCTCCTCCGCGCCCTCGTCCGGGCCAGCGGCCTCTCGCGACGCAAGGCCTTCGCCGCCATCCGCGCCGGCCGAGTCGGCCTGGAAGGCAAGACCATCTTCGACCCCTCCAGCGACTACACGGGCGGCGCCCTGACCCTCGACGGGGCGCTTCTGGCCGAGCCCGCGGCCGCGAAGGCCTACCTCCTCCTCAACAAGCCGCCCGGCTACCTAACGACGACGCTGGATGAGCGCGGCCGGCCCACCGTCATCGACCTCCTGCCGGCGGCGCTGCGGGCGCCCGGCCTCCACCCCGTCGGCCGACTCGACCGCGACACGTCCGGCCTCCTCATCCTGACGAACGACGGTGACCTCACCTACCGCCTTACGCACCCGAAGCACGAGGTCGAGAAGGAGTACTGGGCCGGCCTCGCTGCGCCTGTCGACGAGGAGCGGCTGGCGGCGCTGCGTCGCGGCGTCGAGATCGACGGCCGGCTGCGGCGGCCGCTGCGCCTGCGCCGCCTGCGCGAGGGCCCCTTTCAGCTCTCGATCACCATCCAGGAGGGCCGCAAGCGCCAGGTGCGGCGCATGCTCGCCGCCGTGGGAGCGACCGTGACGCAGCTGCGCCGCGTCCGCGAAGGGCCGCTGACGCTGGGCTCGCTGCCCGAGGGGCGCATGCGGGCGCTCAGCGAGGCGGAGGTCGAGCGGCTGCGGGCTTAGCTAAGGGGCGAGGCCGGCGTCGCCAGTGCTCGGCGGGCCGAGGCCGCCCGGGTTGGGCGCCTGGGCCGGCGGCCTCGCCGCCGCGCCCGGCCGCGCCTGGGGCAGGAAGTCGGGCGGTGGCAAAATCTGGCCCCGGAGCTCGCCATCCGGGTGAAGCGTCGTCTTCATGCTGGCGTACCACTGGCCGGAGGCGAGCTCGCGCAGCTGCTCCGGCGTCAGCTTGATGTGGACTGCCGTCGCGATGAACCCCCCGTCCGAGAGGTGGAGGACGACAGGCCCGTTGGCGCCGGGCGGGCCGCGGTGGATGTCGGCGCCGACGAGCTGGGTTTGGTCGCGGCCTTTGACGTCCAGCGTGACGTCCGCCTCCGTGCGG
>DATBWN010000005.1:0-6457 GCA_036514755.1 Dehalococcoidia bacterium
CCGACCGAGTGGTAGACGCCGCGGAGCCCGTTCTTGAACAGGCTCCAGAAGCCCTCGATGGTGTTCGTGTGCACGTCGCCATCGACGTAGACCTTCGCCTTGTGGTGGACACGCCGGTGTTGGTAGCCCCTCTTGCCGAGGCCCTTGTAGACCTTCGCTTCGTCCGTGTAGACCGTGGACGCCGGAAGGACGTGAGCGCCGATTAAAGGCAGGACGGTCTCATGGGAGACCTTCGCCCGTTCGCCCAGGACTCGCACCCGTACCCGCCCGCCGCGCTCCGCTGCGCCGATCACGGTGGCCTTCTGCTTGGGGTGACTGGCCTCTCGCGGCCCGCGCTTGTAGAGGCCCCTCGCGTCGATGGGCGGGTGCTCGCCGTTGCGGTAACGCGGCCTGCCGCCCACGTACGTCTCGTCAATCTCGACCGTACCGGAGAGCAAGCCGCTGTCCTCATCCAGGAGTTTGCGTACCTGCCTGAACATCCGCCAGGCCGTCTTGTAGGTCACTCCCAGCTCGCGTTCAAGCTGCTTGGCCGAGATGCCGCAGCGGGTCGAGGCCATCAGGTACATCGCGTAGAACCAGGACTTGAGCGGCGTGCTGGACTTCTCGAAGATCGTCCCCGCGAGCGGGTAGACGTGCGTTCCGCAGTGGTCGCAGGAGAAGGCCTTGCGGTTGCTCAGCCGGTGATGAAGCCGCACCTGGTCACAGGCTCGGCACTGGACGCCTTCGGGATAGAGCATATCGAGGATGCTCTTGAGGCAGGCATCGTCGTCGGGGAAGTCTCGGTTGAAGTCTCGGATCGTGTATTTTCGCATCTCGGCTCACTCCTGTTAGACTGAGTGTAGCCGAATCTGTACGTGCTGTCAAGGGATAATTGCGGAAGAAACGCTGGGGCGAGGAGGAGGCGAAGATGCGCGCCTTCCTCGCGGGGCTGAGCGACGGCGACCTGGCGGCGGACGTGAAGCTGCGGCGGCGGGACGGCACGGAGGCGAGCTGGCCGCTGTGGCAGCTCGTGGCGCACGTCGCGAACCACACGACGCAGCACCGCAGCGAGGCGGCGGAGGCCCTGACGCTGATCGGACGGTCGCCGGGGAACCTCGACATGCTGTTCTACTTCGCAGAGAAGAATCAGGGCTAAGGTCGGCGGGGCGCGCAGGGCAGGCCGGGGCGACTCGTCCTTTAGACCCTTCGACGGAGCTCAGGGCAGGCAGGCTCAGGACGAACGAGGGGTGGCTGGTCGGCACGCAAGGCTGGGACGGAGGAGGATCGGTATAGAAGTTTTCGCTCTTTACCAGTTTTGCCGGTTCGAAGGCGTTGTAATCTAGCGCGAGTCGTGCTATTTCTTTGGCACGAGGGCGGTTTTCGCACGAAGGAGGGCGGTAATGGCAATGCAAGAAAAGATCATGAACCTGAGCCTCGGAGAGAAGCTCGTCGCCGGCGGTGGAGTGCTGATGGTGATCTTCTCCTTCCTTCCCTGGCATCACTTCAGCGCCGACATCGAGGGCATCGTCAGCGTGTCTTTCAACCGCAGCGCCTGGCAATCGCCTGACGCGCTCTGGTCGATGCTCGCCGTACTGATCTCAGTCGCGATGGCGGTCGTGGTGCTGGGGCCGAAGCTGGCCAACATGCAGCTGCCGAACCTGGGGACCGTAACCTGGGGCCAGGCGATGCTGGTCGGCGGCGTCGCGGTCCTCATCCTGGTCCTTCTCAAGTTCATCTCCGAGACCAGCTACCTCGGTTTCGGCTTCTATCTCGGATTCATTGATGCTGTCGCCATCGCCTATGGCGGCTATCTGCTCTACACGGAAGAGAGGGCTGCAGCTAGCCATTAACGCTCCCCGTTTTGTTCGGCAGGCTAACCTGCGTGACAGCGTCGACAATCCCTTCACTGGCGATACATTGAGCCCAACTACGACCTCGCTGCTAAGTGGCGAAGGAGGCAACGTTGGCGACGGTAATGTATTGCCACAACTGCGGCACGCTGGAACCGTGGTTACCTACGAATAGGCTCGTCTCAGACTTAGCGTGAGGTAATGTGGCACAGTTCTGCACGTCGTGCGGCACGGAGTTAACCGAAGGTGTGCGGTTCTGTACTTCCTGTGGCACGGCAGTGACTGCCGCCAGTCAACCGGCTCCGGAGGCAGCAAGGAGCGCCGAGCCGCAGCCGGGACGATGGTCTGTCTCCAGTCCAACTCTTGCTCAAGACTTCCTCGATACGCTCACGACCGGAGAGAAGCTGATCACTGGCGGCGGCATCTTCATGTTCATCGCGTCGTTCTTCGACTGGTGGCACTTTAGCCTCGACAACTTGGGCGAGGGTGCCAGCGCCGGCTATGACGCCTGGGGCGACCCGGGGTCGATCTGGAGCACTCTTGCCGTCGTCGTGAGCATCATCCTCGCCGGCATCATCATCGCGACCAGGCTGGGAAAGGTGCAGATGCCGGCCTTGCCGCCGAACTGGACCTGGGGCCAGGTTTGGGGCGGCGGCGGCGCAACTGTCGTTGTCCTTATGCTGCTGAAGGCCTGGCGTATCCTAGCTTATCCTTATGGCGGGTTTGGGATCGGATTCTGGATTGGTGCATTTGCGGCGGTTGCCATCGCCTACGGCGGCTACCTGCTCTACAACGCCGAGAAGACGGGCGCGAGCAGCAGCTAGCCTTCAGGGCCCGCTGGTCGCTCGAATCTCAGAGCTTGTGCCGCGCCTGCAGGCAGGGGTCGCGGCGAGTAGGTGACTTCAGAGGAGCCGCAGATGACGAGCCAGAGCGCCGGCCGGTCGGTCGCGTTCGTCAGCGTCCGCTGCGAGCAGCGCACCTACCCGCCATACGACGCCTTCCACGGCACGCCCAGCCCGATGCTCTGGCGCCGCGTGGTGATTGAGACGACGCGCGGGAGCGCGACCTTCGAGCAGACGGACTACGGCCACCCCGGCAGGCTCAACCCGTGGGAGTCGCGCGGCATCTCCAGCCTTCTCCTGCCGAAGCTGGCGCAGCTGCGCGCCGTCGTCGACGCCGTGGACGCGCTCTGCCAGCCCTCGGTTTAGTACTCTCACGAAGCACAGCGGCGCTGGTATAGAGGGCCGATGAGCCACGTCGCGCGGCCGCTGGCGCGGCCGGCTCGCGGCTCATTTATCCAGAGATAGCGAGGGGACACCCCTCGCATACCCCGCCAGGGGTTGCACCCCTGGACCCCGCCTGCGTTTGATGACATAAGGCTTGCTTGAGCCCATCTCGGCGGGCAACTAAGATGGTTCCGTGCCCCGAGACCCCGAGACCCTTGCCCTCATCGCCCTCTCCCCCGGCGAGTACGACCAGATCGTCGCCCGCCTGGACCGCGAGCCCAACGACGTCGAGCTGGGTATGTTCGGCGCCATGTGGAGCGAGCACTGCGGCTACAAGAACAGCAAGCCGCTGCTGCGCCTCTTCCCCAGCACCGGCCCGCGCGTCCTGACGACGCGCGGCGGTGAGAACGCCGGCGCCGTCGACATCGGCGGCGGCTACTGCGTCGTCTTCAAGATCGAGTCGCACAACCCCCCCTCGGCGGTGGAGCCGTACCAGGGCGCGGCGACGGGCGTGGGCGGCATCGTGCGCGACGTCTTCGCCATGGGGGCGAGGCCGGTGGCGATCCTCGACTCGCTCCGATTCGGGCCGATAACGCGTGGGGGCAGGGGACAGGGGGCAGGGGACGGGAAGCAGGAACGAATCGCGCGCAACAGAGCGCTCTTTCGCGGCGTCGTTGGCGGCATCGGCGGCTACGGCAACTGCCTCGGCGTGCCGACGGTGGGCGGCGAGGTCTCCTTCGCCGAGGCCTACGAGGGCAACCCGCTGGTCAACGCGATGTGCGTCGGCGTGGCGCGCAGCGACAGGCTGTTGCGCGCTGTCGCGGCGGGCGCCGGCAACCCGATCATCCTCGTCGGCGCCGACACGGCCCGGGACGGTATCGGCGGCGCCAACGTGCTCGCCTCGCGCACCTTCGAGCAAGGCCAGGAGGAGCTGCGGCCGACGGTGCAGGTCGGCAATCCCTTCCTGGAAAAGCTGCTCATGGAGGCGTGCGTGGAGCTGGCGGAGAAGCGCGGCGACTGGGTCGTCGGGCTGCAGGACCTGGGCGCCGCCGGCCTCACGAGCTCGCTCGTCGAGTGCGCGGCGCGCGGCAACGCCGGCGTCGAGGTCGACGTCCGGCGCGTGCCGCGGCGCGAGACGGGCATGACGGCCGCCGAGGTGATGCTCAGCGAGTCGCAGGAGCGAATGCTGGTCGTCGCCAAGAAGGAGCACGAGTCGGACGTCCTCGCCCACTTCCGCCGCTGGGAGCTGCACGCCGACGTCATCGGCCGCGTGACGGATGACGGCCTCGTGCGCATCTTCGACGGCGAGGAGCTGGTGGTGCGCGTGCCGGCGAAGGTGTTCACGGAGGCGCCGGAGTACCGCCGCGAAGGCGTCAAGCCCGCCGGCCTGGACGAGCTGCGGACCTACGACCTCGCGTTCCTGCCCGACCTCCCTTCGGCTTCGCTCAGGGCAGGCGTCGTCTGGGAGGAAGGCCCGGCGGACGCCAACGCGGCCCTGCTGCAGCTCCTCGCCTCGGCGGAGGTCGCGTCGAAGCGCTGGATCTGGCGCCAGTACGACCACCAGGTGCTGACGAACACGGTCGTCGGCCCGGGCAGCGACGCGGCGGTGCTGCGCGTCAAGGAGACGGCGCCGCGCGCCATCGCCCTCGCTACGGACGGCGACGGCGTGAAGACCTACCTCGACCCCTTCGTGGGCGGCGCGCTGGCCGTCGCCGAGGCGTGCCGCAACGTCGCCTGCAGCGGCGCGCGGCCCATCGCCGTCACCGACTGCCTGAACTTCGGCAACCCGGAGCGCCTGGACGTCTACTTCCAGCTGGCGGAGTGCGTGCGCGGCATGGCCGCCGCCTGCGAGGCGTTGGGCGTGCCCGTCGTCTCCGGCAACGTCTCCCTGTACAACGAGTCGGACGGGGCGGCCATCTACCCGACGCCCATCGTTGGCGCGCTGGGCCTCATCGACGACGTGGCGAAGGCGGTGCCGATGGGCTTTCAGGGCGAGGGGGACGCCGTGTACCTAGTCGGCGCCGACTCGCTGACCGGCGAAGCGATCGACCTGGCGGGCAGCGAGTACCTGCGGCAGCTCCACGGCCTCGTCGCCGGCGCGCCGCGCCTCGACCTGGCGCTGGAGGCGCGGCTGCAGCGGGCGCTGGTGGAAGCGGCTGCCGCCGGGCTGCTGCGCTCGGGGCACGACTGCTCGCACGGCGGGCTGGCGGCGACGCTGGCCGAGGCCTGCCTGGCGGAGGGGTTCGGCTTCAGCGCCGATGAACTTGAGATAACCGGCCGGCGGGACGCGGCCCTCTTTGGTGAGAGGGCTTCGCGGGTCGTCGTCAGCGTCGCCGAAGCGCGGGCGGCGGCGCTGGAGTCGCTGCTTGCGGGCATCGGCGTGCCCTACATGCGCCTTGGGCTGACCGGCGGCGACCGCCTGCGCCTGGGGAGCGAGATCGACGCGGCGCTCGGGGAACTGCGGCGGGCGTACGAGGGCGGGCTGGAGGCGGCCCTTCGGGAGTAACGATGGGTAAAGGGCTTGACATAGGCCTGCGCACAGGTGTTCTATAGGCAGGGGCAAGCTGACGCTTTGATATGTGGAAAACTTTCGTCCGGTAAGAGGTCAAATGGCGGTTGATCGACGTCGGGGCGCGACAGACAATCCGGCTCATCCGGCCTCTGCTGTCTGCCCCGTCGTCCTTCAGGTTGCTGAAGGACCAGGCAGCGGGGGCCGGAGCTTTTGGGAGAGATGACGACATGCGTGTAGTGTTTCTCGATGACGTGGAGGGCGTGGCCCACGCCGGCGAGATCAAGAATGTCGCCGACGGGTACGCGCGCAACTACCTGCTGCCGCGTAGGCTGGCGGCGGCCGCCACCACGGCGACCGTCCAGCAGGCGGGGGCGCGCGCCAAAGCCATCGCCCGTGAGCAGGAGAAGGTAGACGAGGCGGCGCGCGCCGTCGTGACGAAGCTGGGCGCCAAGCCCCTCGTCCTCAAGGCGCGGGCCGGCGAGCAGGGGCGCCTCTTCGGCTCAGTGACGGCGAGTGACATCGCCGCGGCGGTGAGCAAGCGCGCCAAGGCGCAAATCGAACACCGTCAGGTGCTGCTGGAGGCGCCGATCAAGGAGGTCGGCAGCTACGAGGTCGCCGTAAACCTGACGCGCAACGTGAAGGCGCAGGTGACGGTGCAGGTGGAGGCGGAGGAGTAGGCGGGGGTGAGGCGAAGGCGTGAGGCGGGAGTGCAGAGGGGCAGCGCCTTTGCCGGGGGCATGGGGGTGTCCCCCATGATTCCTCTTTAGCTCGGGCGGAGCAGACCAAGAGGGATGCGAAGCCCTAGGGCTCCGTTCAGCGAGGCAGGAACGAGCTGTGACGACGGACGAGTACGAGGCGAGCCTCAAGGCCGCCGAGCAGGAGCTGGGCCA
>DATBWN010000006.1:0-3192 GCA_036514755.1 Dehalococcoidia bacterium
GCCGAGCTGAAGATCACCACCGCCAGCCTCCACTACCACTTCGCCGGCAAGGCAAAGCTTGGCAGGGCGCTGATCGAACGCTACGCCGAGCGCTTCACGGAGGCCCTGGCCACAATCGAAGCGCGCTTGCCGGACGCGCGCGCCAGGCTCGACGCCTATGTCGACGTCTATGGCGACGTGCTGCGGGGAAGAAGACTCTGCCTCTGCGGCATGCTCGCCGCCGAATACCAGACGCTTCCGAAGCCGATGCGCCAGTCAGTGATCCAGTTCTTCGACGACAACGAGGCCTGGCTGACGCGCGTGCTGGAGGCCGGACGGCAGGAGGGGTCGCTCCGGTTCAGCGGCTCTGCGGTCGATGCGGCGAGGATGCTTATCTCCGGGCTGGAGGGCGCTATGCTTGTCGCGCGCCCCTATCGCGAGGTTGGCCGTTTCAGGGCAGCGGTCGCTCAGTTGCTGACTGGGCTCGCGGCTACTCCCGCCGGTCACTGACGGCAGCGATCCTCCTCGCGGCGGCGGTCTCAGTTCTGAGCGCGAACCTAGTCAGCGTCTCGTTTGACGCCCTCTTGCGGGCTTGCTAGCATCACCTTGCTCAGGGCGGTTAGCTCAGCTGGTTAGAGCGCAGCGTTGACATCGCTGAGGTCACTGGTTCGAGTCCAGTACCGCCCACCACCGAGCGACTGGGAGCTACATTCGGCGCGTGATTCGCCGCCACCAGCCCTGCGATGGGCTCTTGATCCCGAGCCGGTTGGCCGTTTTCGTCAGCAGGGCGTCGAACTCGCTCTTGAGTTGGTCCACCTCGCGCACGCGCTCTTCGGCGCTGGCCCGCAGCGCGGCCGCCTCCGCCCGCGCCTGCGCCGCCTCGCTGGTCGCCCGCTCGACAGTGGACCTCGCGTCGGTCCGCGCCTGGGCGCGGATGCGCTCCGCCTCGATCTCCGCCGCCATTAGCACCGATTCGATCTGCGACTCTGCCGACTGGCGCAGCCCCCGCAGCGAGTCCATGAGGGAGGCGAGCTCCCGCTCGCGCGTCGCTCGCGCGTCGTCTACGGCCTGGAGGCGGACCGCGCGCGCCTCTTCCAGGGCACGCTCCAGCGCCTCTCGCGCGCGTCGATAGGAGATGTCGGCCAGGCTACCGGGGGACTGGGCGCCTTCCATGGCGCGCAGCCGTTCCAGGAGCTCGCTGCGGATGGAGCCGGGCTGCTCTTCTTCTTGCATCCTTGCGTCTACCTTATGGAACGAACAGCGGGCCTCGATCATAACACGGCTATCCACGCCGGCCAGGCGCCGGAGGCTCAGGCGTCGCCTGACGGTGGCAATGGCTGAGCCGAAAGGTATAATGAACCTGCAGCCGGCCCCCGGGTTCGCGACATGGATTGCGTGGCGCCGGACTCTCGGGCCACAGGAGGAATGATCGTGGCAGCAAGACCCGCAAACATAGGTGAGCTGCGCAGCTCCGGCTACAAGGTGCCGACCGTCAAGCAGGAGATGCGCCGCAACCTGATCGAGAAGATGCGAAAGGGGGAGGATCTCTTCCCCGGCATCCTCGGCTTCGACGAGACGGTCATTCCCCAGCTCCAGAACGCCATCCTCTCCGGCCAGGACATCATCTTCCTGGGCGAGCGCGGCCAGGCGAAGTCACGCCTCATCCGCTCCCTCGTCAACCTCCTGGACGAGACGATACCCATCGTCGCCGGCAGCGAGGTCAACGATAACCCCTTCGAGCCCATCTCCAAGTACGCCCAGGACCTCATCGGCGAGCTGGGCGACGCGACGCCCATCGAGTGGATCGGCCGCGACCGCCGCTTCGGTGAGAAGCTCGCCACGCCCGACATCACCATCGCCGACCTCATCGGCGAGGTCGACCCCATCCGCGTCGCGGAGGGGCGCTACCTCTCGGACGAGCTGACCATCCACTACGGCCTGATCCCGCGCGTGAACCGGGGCGTCTTCGCCATCAACGAGCTGCCGGACCTGGCGGAGCGCATCCAGGTGGGCCTCTTCAACATCATGGAGGAGCGCGATATCCAGATCCGCGGCTACCGCATCCGCCTGGCGCTGGACGTCTTCCTCGTCTCGAGCGCCAACCCGGAGGACTACACAAACCGCGGCCGCATCATCACGCCCCTGAAGGACCGCTACGGCGTCCAGATCCGCACGCACTACCCGCGCACCGTCGAGCACGAGATCGGCATCATGGATCAGGAGCGGATGCGCTTCGACGACGAGTTCAAGATCGTCGTGCCGCAGTACATGAAGGAGATCGTCGCGGAGGTAACCCGCCTTGCCCGCCGCAGCCCGGACATCAACCAGCGCTCCGGCGTCTCCGTGCGCGCCTCCATCGCCGACTACGAAAGCCTGTTGGCCAACGCCCAGCGCCGCGCCATCGGCGTCGGCGAGCAGCAGGTGGTCCCCCGCGTCAGCGACCTCCCCTACGTCATCCCCGCCATATCGGGCAAGGTTGAGTTCGAGACGGTGGAGGACGGCAAGGAGGAGCAGATCCTCGACAAGCTGATCCAGGGCGCCGTGCTCGCCGTCTTCAACCGCTACTTCAGCGTCTCCGACTTCGACGACGTGGTCACGCGCTTCAAGTCCGGCATCTCCGTCGAGGTCGGCGACATGATGCCCTCGGCGAACTACGAGCGCATCGTCAAGCAGGTGGAGGGCCTCAGCCGCCACATCGAGAAGGTCGAAGCGAAGGCGTCGGCGCCGGTCGTCGCCTCCGTCCTCGAGTTCATCCTGGAGGGCCTGCACCTCAACAAGCGCCTGAACAAAGATCGGGTGGGCGCCAAGGTCCAGTACCGCGGCTAAAGCCCAGCCCGGGTCAGGGGACATCTCATGGTCATGCGTTATCGCTACTCAGAGTGGGACGGCACGCAGGAGATCCCGCCCCTAGACCCTGACGACATCCTCAACGCCCTCACCGACGACCTGATGAACTTCGGCGATCTGCAGCACGCGCTGCGCAACCTGCTGCAGCGCGGCATGCGCAACCCCATGGGCGACCGCACCCAGGGCCTGCGCGACCTCCTGCAGCAGCTGCGCCAGCAGCGCCGGCAGACCCTCGACCGCTTCAACCTCTCCTCCGCCTTCGAGGACATCGCCCGAAAGCTGGAGCAGATCCTGGAGAAGGAGCGCAACACCCTGGACGAGCGCCTGAAGGACGCCCTCGGCGGCGACGAGGGCGGCAAACAGAGC
>DATBWN010000007.1:0-6855 GCA_036514755.1 Dehalococcoidia bacterium
TCGAGGCCGGCGGCGCGCAGCTCGGACGCGCCCGCCCGCCAGGCGGCCGCCATGCTGCCGAAGTGGCTCTCCAGCCGGCCGGCGCGCACGGCGCCGATGCGCGGTATGCGCGAGAACGCCACCCAGTACTTCAGCTCGTCCTCAGAGATGCCTGTCATCGAGCAGGCATGTTACGCAGGAAGTGGCGTGCTGGCAACCGGTGGTTCGTTACAAGTAGTCCCGTCCGGCTCATGCCGCGGGTTTCAACCCGCGGTGTTCCGGACCCTACGCCCCGTTCTCGCCCTTGGTGGTGCGTTTGCCGTTGCCGTTGCCGCCGTCCTCGGCCGCGGGCGCCGGCCGCTCCTGCAGCGAGACGCGGATGCGCTTGACGCGGTGGCCGTCCACCGCCAGCACTGTCAGCTTCAGGCCGTCCGTCTCCGCCTCGTCGCCGACGGCCGGCATGCGGCCCAGCAGGTGGACGACGCAGCCGCCCGCCGTGTCGAAGTCCTCGGCGCTGACGGACGTATGGAACAGCTCGTTGATATCGTCGATGCTGACGCGGCCGTCCACCAGCGCCTCCGTGTCCGAGACGCGCACCACCGGCTCCTCGATGCGGTCGTACTCGTCCTCGATCTCGCCGACGATCTCCTCCAGCAGGTCCTCGATGGTCACCAGGCCGGCCGTGCCGCCGTACTCGTCGACGACGATGGCCATGTGCACGCGCTGCTTGCGCATCTCCGTCAGCAGGTCGTCCACCCGCTTCGACTCCGGCACGAAGAAGGCCGGGCGGGCGATGTCGCGCGGCTGCGCCGGCGTCTTGCCTTCGGCCAGGTAGAGGAAGAGGTCTTTGGCGTAGATGATGCCGACGATGGTGTCGGCGTTCTTCTCGTAGAGCGGGATGCGGCTGAAGCCGCGCTCGATGATCAGCTTCACGATCTCGTCCACCGTCGCCTCCGTGTCGACGGCGACGATGTCGGTGCGCGGCGTCATGATCTCCCGCACCGCCGTCTCCTCGAGGCCGAAGACGCCGCGAATCATCTTGCGTTCGTCCTCCTCGATAGCGCCCTCGTCCTCCTCCAGCTCCATGAGGCGCAGCAGCTCCTCTTCCTCCTCCGGCGCCCGGCGGGCGACGGCGCGCGCCGGCAGGTCGAGGATGCGGGCGACGCCGCCGAAGAGCAGCTTGAAGGCGCCCATGAAGGGCGAGAGGCGCAGGCTCCAGCGCTCCGGGTTGCGCGCCACCAGCGTGCGCAGCACCGCCTCCAGCAGCCACACGAGGGCGATGGCGCCGACGACGACGCCGACGATGAGCTCCCAGCTGTGCCCCTCTTCGCGCGTGAGGACGCTCACCGCCAGGGCTACGGAGGCGACGAGCGCCAGGTTGCGCGCCAGCGCCAGCGCTCTCAGCAGCCCTTCACGCTCCTGCACATAGCTGTGGAGCAGCTCCGCCCGCGGCACGCCCTGGCCCGCCATCAGGCGCACGCGCGCCCGGCTTATCGAGATGAGGCCGGCCTCCGCCGCCGCGACGAAGGCGACCAGCACCAGGCTGAGAACCAGCAGCAGGACCGCTGCCCAGCTAAAAGCGCCCATACTGCCTGCCCTGAGCCTGTCGAAGGGTCTCTTCGTCCAGGACGCGCGCGCCGCCCGGCACGTCCCGCGTGATCCTGATCCCCGGCCCGATGAGCGCGCCGGCGCCGATCTTCACGCCCGGCATCGTGCTCGTGTTCACGCCGATCCGGGCGCCGGCGCCCAGCATCAGCCCCAGCTTCATCCGCCCCGAGTCGACGCGCACGCCGCCGATGGCCGACGGCACGCTGCGGCCGTCGATGCGGTAGTTCGCCGTTACGGCGCCGAAGCCGAGCGACGCGCCGCGGTCGAGGACGCTGTCGCCGACGTAGTTGTGGTGCAGCTCCACGCCTTCGACCAGGAAGCTGCGCGCCACCTCGCTGCCGAAGCCGACGACGCAGCGCGGCCCAAGGATGGAACCGCGCACGAGCGCGTTCTGCCAGACGACGCTGCCGTGACCGATGAGCGCCGGCGCCACCACGTGCGCGCCGGGATAGACGCGCACGTCCCGGCCGATGAAGACGCCGCCCTCCCGCTGCTCGTACTCCGGGCCCGGCGACTCGACGCCGCGCCGCCAGAGGTCGAGCAGCAGCTCCATCACGTCCAGCAGGTGCCAGGGATACTTGAGCGCCTGCCACGGCCCCTCGTAGACGTGGGCGCGGAACTCGCCCGCCGCCATCAGGCGGCTGAGGGCCCGCTCGTAAACGTCGTCTGGGTCGCCCATCTTCAGCTCGCCCGCCAGCGCTTCGCAAAGCTCCTGCCAGGACGCGAAGACGTGGTCGACGAGGTTGACGAGGTCGCTCGGCTCCTTGCCGGCGCCCGGCTTCTCGACAACGGAGGTGACTCGCTCCCCGCTGAGCGTCAGGTAGCCGCCCGGGAAGTAGCTTGCCACGCGCGCCGCGGCGACGACGCCCGAAAGGCCGGCCGGCCGGCTCGACCAGGCCTCCAGCATCTCGGCGTGCAGGCGGCTTTCGACGACGTCGTGCGCCTGCGTCACGTAGACCGGCCCCTCGCCCAGCTTCTCGAGCGCCGGTCGCGCGGCGAGGACGGCGTCCGCCATGCCGCGCGCCTCCGCCTGCACAGCAACCGCCAGACTCCGCCCTGAGCGTGCCGAAGGGTCGAGGCCGAGGGCGCCGCCCAGCGCCTCGACGCTCGCGGCCGTGTCCGGCCGCGTCACGACGACGAAGCGCTCGCAGCCCAGCTCGCGCAGGGCGCGCAGGTGACGCCCGAGGAGGCTCTGCCCGCCCAGCTCGATGAACAGCTTGTCGCGCAGGGGCCAAAAGCGCGTCGAGGCGCCGCCGGCCAGCACGAGCACGATGGGCTGGGTCATCTGGCTCCCAGCCACCGTCTATGGTCGCCCAGGCTGCTATCGGGAGGTTCGTCCTCAGACATGCGGTGGGCAGAACGGCCTGGCTGGCTCGAACGTCCGTGAGGGGGCTCGCCTGTGGCGAGCCGCCGTCCTGCTCCTGTTCTCGTTTCCTTTCCGGCGCCAAAAGGGGTGGCGTTCCCAACTGATCTTATCGGCGCGAAACCGGCGCCTGTCAAGGCACCCACTGGCGTGGAGGCATTTGGCTGCCGCCCACTGGCGTGGGAGCACTTGGCTGCCGCCGAGAAGACGACACGCCTGAGGAGAACGCGGACGGGGGTACAGGGGGCAGAGCCCCCTGACGGGGGTCTGGGGGTGTCCCCCAGTGGTCCAGACGAGGGCCGCGAGCGCTCCGACGTAGTCGGAGCCGCGACGTGGCCCGGCGCGCGCTTGACACCCTCCCGCCCGTCCTGTAACGTCCGCCCATTAGCAGGCCATGAACCGCCGACACGTAGCGACGCGCACCGGGGCCGGATTCACCGAGTCTTGCCGCCGCATGCTCGCCGCGGACGCCGGGCCTGCATTCAGCCACCGCTAGCGCATCGCTGGCAGAAGGAACGAAGAGCAGGCCCTCCGGAGACGAAGGGCCTGCTCCCTTTTTCTGCGTCGCAGCGGCGGACGCCGGGGCGATCCTTATCGTCGCCCGAGGAAGGAGGCGAACGATGCTCACCGGCACGCTCGTCCGGCTGCGGCCGCTGGAGATGAGCGACCTCGACCGCTGCCTGGCCTGGATCAACGACGCGGAGGTCACGCACTTCCTCGAGGCGCGCTACCCCTTCTCCCGCGCCGCCGAGGAGGAATGGCTCGCCGGCGCCGTCAAGCGCACGCGCCCGCCGGACATCGTCCTCGCGATCGAGACGCTGGCCGAGGGCCGGCACATCGGCACCCTCAGCCTGGGCAGCGTCCACGGCGAGGACCGCAAAGCGACGTTCGGCATCCTCATCGGCGAGAAGGAGTTCTGGAGCCGCGGCTACGGCACGGACGCCACCCTGACGCTCCTACGCTTCGCCTTCGACGAGGTGAACCTGCGGCGCGTCGTCCTGCACGTGCACGAGGACAACGACCGCGCCATCGCCTGCTACCGCAAATGCGGCTTCGTCGAGGAGGGGCGCCTGCGCCAAGACCGCTATCGCCACGGCGTCTACATCGACACGCTGGTCATGGGCGTCCTCGCCGACGAGTTCAGGGCCCTGCACGGCGTCGCTGAGGCCTGACCATGCCTGACGACTACTACAGCGACCCGGAAGCCTACGACAGCGAGCGCGGCGACGACCCGATCAGGCGCGACGACATCCCTTTCTACGTCGGTCTCGCCAAGGAGGCGGCCGCCGCCGGCCACGCCGTCCTCGAGCTCGCCTGCGGCACCGGTCGCGTCACCATCGCCATCGCCGAAGCGGGCTTGCCCATCGTCGGCCTCGACGCCTCGCCGGCGATGCTCGGCCGCGCCCGGCACAAGACGGAGGGCAGGGACAACCCGCGCTGGGTTGATGGCGACATGCGCGACTTCCGCCTCGACGAGCGCTTCGGCCTGGTGATCATCCCCTTCCGTTCCTTCCTCCATCTCCTGACGGTCGCGGACCAGAAAGCCTGCCTTGCGCACATCCGCGAGCACCTGGCGGAAGGCGGCCGGCTGGCGCTCAACGTCTTCAACCCGGATCTGGCGGTCATCTCCGGCTGGCAGACCGCGAAGCGGGACCTCTGGGAGCGTCGGCCGGCAAGCGACCACAAGCGCGAGCACTGGTTCACCCGCCAGTACAGCTCGGCCGTGCAGCAGCTCGACGAGGTTAGGCAAGACGTGGCTCTCTCGGACGACGCAGCCATCATCTCGCGCGTGCAGCGCAACCTGCGCCTGCGCTACGTATTCCGCTACGAGATGGAGCACCTGCTGGCGCTGAGCGGTTTCGAGGTGGAGTCGCTTTACGGCTGGTTCGACCGGCGCCCCTTCACGGACGAGAGCACGGAGATGGTCTGGCTCGCCCGCGCGGCCAGCGATAGGCCTCATCTATCTAGTTAGTGCTAACTATTAGCTATTTTGACCATTCACAAAGGTTGACAGGCGTTTAACGCGCCGGTAACCTGTTACTGCTTTCACAAACGCTGCCCGGATGCGGCCTGACTGAAGAGGACAAGTAATGCAAGCAACGCTGCCGCGAATATGCCCGCGCTGCAACGGCTCCATGATCATCGAGCGAGACTGGTACGGCTCCTACAGCACCTGCATCTGCTGCGGCTACGTGAGAGAAGCCGTCTCGTCCCCGGCCATCGACCTCATGCTGGAGGACGAGGAGGGCCACAGCCGCCAGCGCCGGCGCCAGCCCTCGCACGGAAAGCTCCGTTTGTAGACACCCAGGCCCCGTCTCCATCCATCTGAGGGACGACCTGCGCGGTCGTCCCTCTTCTTGCTTCAGAACTCACCCGCAGGGCTGATAGGCTCTTTATCAAGTTTGCTCATGCCTCGATTGACATATTCGCCGCGCCCGCGCTACACTGCAGGCGATGGCCAAAGACTTCTACGCGACCCTCGGCGTCAGCCGCGGCGCCACGGACAAGGAGATTCGCTCCGCCTACCGCCGCCTCGCCCGCAAGCACCACCCCGACGTCAACCCAAACGACAAAGCGTCCGAGGCGCTCTTCAAGGAGATAAACGCCGCCTACGACGTCCTGTCCGACGCGGAGAAGCGCAAGAAATACGACCGCTACGGCGAGAACTGGGAGCACGCCGAAGAGTTCGAGCGCGCCGGTCGCGGCCGCGTCCGCTACTACACCGCCCGCGGGCCCTCGGTTCAGTTCGGCGAGGACATCGACCTGGGCGACGTCCTCGGCGGCTTCGGCAACCTCGGCAACGTCTTCGGCGGCCGCGCCCGTCAGCGCCCCGTCAGCGTCGAGCAGCCTGTCGACGTCAGCCTCGACGAGGCGTTCAGCGGCGCGACGCGTATCCTCCTCGTCGACGGCGACCACGGCGACCAGCGCCGCCTGGAGGTGCGTATACCCGCCGGCGTCGACAACGGCTCGCGCGTGCGCATCGCCGGCGAGGGCCAGGCCGGCTTCAACGGCCAGCGCGGCGACCTCTACCTCGTCGTCCGCGTCCGGCCCCACGCCCGCTTCGAGCGCAAGGGCGACGACCTTTACACGGACGTCGACGTGCCCCTGACCACGCCCGTCCTCGGCGGCGAGGTCGAGGTCCAGGGCATCGACAAGAAGGTCGCGCTGCGCCTGCCGGCCGGCACCCAGAACGGCCAGACCTTCCGCCTCGCCGGCCTCGGCATGCCAAAGCTCGGCCCTTCGACAGGCTCAGGGCAGGCCGAGCCGAAGAAGCGCGGCGACCTCTTCGCCCGCGTCCGCGTCCGCCTGCCCCAGAAGCTCGGCGAGAGCGAGCGCCGCCTCTTCGAGCAGCTGAAGGAGGTTGGGGCGTAAGCAGACCTCTCCCCCCTGGTCCCCCTCTCCCCTTCGACAGGCTCAGGGCGGCGCGCAGGCAGAGAGGGGGAAGCGGGGAGTGCGGAGGGGCCCTTCGGCAGAGCTCAGGACAGGCTCCGCGCCCTCTGCTCGGGGAGTCTGAGGGGTAGTCCCTTCAGCAACCCTCCTTGAGAGGGCTGAGCAGACAAGGCCCTGAGCTTGGCGAAGGGCCGCAGGATGCGAAGCCAAGAAGCGAAACGAGATGACCGATAACTACGCAGACCTCGAAGAGCCCGCGTTCATCATCAGCGTCGCCGCGCGCATGCTCGGCGTCCACGCCCAGACCCTGCGCTACTACGAGCGCGTCGGCCTGCTGACGCCGTCACGCTCTCGCGGCCGCATCCGCCTCTACTCCCGCGCCGACCTCGAGCGCATCCGCCAGGTGCAGCGCCTGATCGAAGACCTGGGCGTCAACCTCGCCGGCGCCGAGGTGATCATCGACATGTCGAACCGCCTGCGGACGCTGGAGGCGGAGAACGAGGCCCTGCGCCGCG
>DATBWN010000008.1:0-2454 GCA_036514755.1 Dehalococcoidia bacterium
CTCAAGGGCAACCTGGCGCCGGAGGGCTGCGTCGTCAAGGTCGCCGGTTACGAGCGGCTGCAGCACCGCGGCCCGGCGCGCGTCTTCGACCGCGAGGAGGACGCCTTCGCCGCCGTCTCGGCGCGCCAGATCAGGGAAGGCGACGTCGTCGTCATCCGCTACGAGGGGCCGAAGGGCGGCCCCGGCATGCGCGAGATGCTGGGCGTCACCGCCGCCCTCGTCGGCGAGGGGCTGGGCGACAAGGTGGCGTTGCTGACGGACGGCCGCTTCTCCGGCGGCACGCACGGGCTCATGGCGGGGCACGTCGCGCCGGAGGCGGCGGTCGGCGGGCCCATCGCCGCCCTGCGCGAGGGCGACATCGTCGCCTTCGACATCGAGAGGCGGCGCCTGGACGTGGAGCTGAGCGACGAGGAGATCAGGCGCCGGCTCGCCGCCTGGACGCCGCCCGCGCCGCGCTACACCTCCGGCGTCTTCGCGAAGTACGCGAAGCTCGTCTCGTCAGCCTCCGAGGGGGCCGTCACACGCTGAGACGGCACGAGGTCGGGGGTCGGGGGTCGGGGGTCGGGGAGAGCGACACGTACCCCTGAACCCTGGCTCCTGACCCCCGATCCCTGCCGCCTCACCAGGGCGGCGACGCGATCAGGGCGTCGAAGTCGTCGCCCAGCCAGCGGCGCAGATCTCCTTCCGCCGCCTGGCCGATGAGCTCGAAGCGCACGGTGGCGACGCCTGGGTCGACGAAGGCGATGGCGCGGCGAAACGCGTGCGCGTCCGCGGGCAGGTCGAGCTGGACGACTATGCTGCCGCGCTGCTCGAAGCCGCCCGAAAGGATAGTCGCTCCTTCGGCGACCGCCGCCTGAAGCGCGCCCAGGAGGTCCGGCGTCCAGAAGCCGACGTGCTGGACGCCCTCGCCGTGCTGGGAGAGGAACTCGTTCAGCTGGCCCGGCGCGCCGGCATTGGGTTGCATGAGCTCGAAGGCGAGGCCGGTGCCGTCGCGGCCGCCGTAGGCGCGGTTGGCGTCGACGCCCTCGCGGACGTGCCAGCGGTCGAGGCCGAACATGCGTCGATAGCGGTCGATCGTCGCGTCGAGGTCGCGGACGACGATGCCGAGGTGAAAGGCTACGAGGTCCGGCGGTGCGCTCACGTTGTCCTCCTATCGAAACCTAAGACTGCTTCGTCGCGACGCCGAGCAAGGCCGGCCACAACGGCCCGAACGAGGTGCGCTCCTCGACCGCCAGATCGAAGCCGGCGGCGCGCACGGCGTCCTCCGTGCGGCGGCTCAGCTGGCAGCCGGCGGCGAGCCAGCCGTAGACCGGCTGGACGAAGCGCTGGACGCCGCCGGCGCGGCCCTCGGCGGCGACGTGCTCCAGCAGGTAGAGCGTGCCGCCGGGCTTGAGCACGCGTCGCACCTCCGCGAGGGCACGGCCGGGGTCGGCGACGGTGCAGAAGACGAGCGTCGCGACGGCCGTGTCGAACTCGCTGTCGCCGAAGGGCAGGGCCTCGGCGGGCGCCTCCTGGAGCCGCACCTTGGCGCGCGTCTCGGCGGGCAGAGCGGCGAGCTTCGCCTCGGCGCGACGCAGCATGTAGACGTCGGGCTCCGTCGCGTCCAGGGAGTCGACCTTCGACCAGTCGTAGAAGGCGAGGTTGGCGCCGGTGCCGCAGCCGACCTCGAGGACGCGGCCGGCGGCGCGGCCGACTATGCGCTGGCGCAGGGGACGCATGCGCTTCTCGCCCGCCTTCTCCATGACGTCGTACATGGCGGCGAACCAGCGGTGGCGCGGTCTGGGCGCGGCTGCGGTCATCTCGTCACCTGATGAGGCCGACGAGGCTGATGCCGCCGTCGATGACGATGGTCTGGCCGATGATCATCGCCGCGTCCGGCCCGCAAAGGAAGGCGACGAGGTTGGCGACATCCTCCGGCGTGAGGTGGCGGCCGGCGGGCGTGTTGCGACGCAGCGTCTCGCCGACATCGGCCGGCAGCGCGGCGACGCCGCTCGTATCTTCGACCCAGCTCGGGCAGACGGAGTTGACGCGGATGCCCTTCGGCGCGAGCTCGACGGCGAGGTAGATGGTGAGCGAGTCGAGGGCGCCCTTGGTGACGCCGACGGCGGCGTAGTTGCTGAGGTAGCGCCGGGCGCCGAGGCTGGTGAGGTTGACGACGGCGCCGCCGCCGCGCGCCTCCATGAGCGGCGCCGCCTCCTTCGTCGCGAACCAGGGGCCGAGGACGTTGGTCTCGAAGGTCTGGCGCAGGTGGTTGGGCAGGGAGGCGAGGGCGTTGCGAGGCCGCTGCAGGCCGCGGGCGGCGCTGTTGACGAGGATGTCGAGGCCGGAGTGGCTCTCCCTGATGGCGGCGAAGAGGGCGCGTATCTGGTCGAGGTTGCCCATGTCGGCGCGGAGGGCGGAGGCGGTGGCGCCGAGCTCGGTGAGCTCGCGGACGGTGCGGTCGGCGTCTTGCTC
>DATBWN010000009.1:0-6202 GCA_036514755.1 Dehalococcoidia bacterium
CTCTGCGGCGCGCCGCTGGGCGGCACGCCTTGTTTGCTTCGCCCTGAACAAGGAGGGGTTGGGGGACACCCCCAGACCCCCGGCAGGGGGCTCTGCCCCCTGTACTCCCACCTGTGCTTCTGAATCAACCAGCGTCTTGTCGGGCAGCTCATTGCCCCACGCTAGTGGCCTACTCCACCACGCGTCCTTCGTGGTCGAGGTGGACGATGGGCAGGCCCAGCTCCCGCAGCGGCACCTCGATGGTCGCGCGGTCGCCGACGATGACGATGCTCAGCGCCTCCGGGTCGAGGTGCTCCCGCGCGACGCGCTGCACGTCGTCCAGCGTCACGGCCTCCAGGCGCGCCACCTGGCCGACGAAATAGTCGTCCGGCAGGCCGTAGTGGACGACGTCCAGCAGGCGGCGCAGCACCTGGCCCGGCGTCTCGAAGGTCGGCGGGAAGCCGCGGATCAGCCCCAGACGCGACTTCTCGAACTCGTCGGCGCCGAGCGGCCGGGCGCCGCAGAGGTCGCGGAACTCCTTCAGCGTCTCGAACAGCGCCTCTTTCGTCACCGCGGTCTGGACGGCGCCGCCGGCCTCGAAGCTGGAGCGCGACTTGCGCCAGTCGAAGCGGGAGCGGTAGCCGTAGGTGTAGCCCTTCTCCTCGCGCAGGTTCATGTTCAGGCGCGCCGTGAACTGGCCGCCGAAGGCGTGGTTCATCACCACCAGCGGCACGTAGTCCGGGTGTGTGCGCGCCACCGTTACCTGGCCGATGGCGAGGACCGACTGCGGCGCGCCCGGCTTGTCGACGAGGTAGATGGTCGAAGGCTGGCGCTCCGGGGCGGCGCCGACTGCCGGCGGCGTCTCGGCCGGCCGCCAGCCGGCGAAAGCCTCCTCCAGTTGACGCGCCGCCGCCTCCGCCTCGATGTCGCCGACGATGAGGAAGGTCGGCCGGCCGCGCCGGATCAGGCGCTCGTGCAGGTCGGCCAGCTCGTCTCGCGTGAAGCCGCCCACGGCCTCCTCGCGCCCGCTGATCGGGTGGCCGTGCGGCGTCTCGCGGCCGTAGAGCAAGCCGTTGGCGACGCGGTCCGCGACGGCGTTGGGGTCGTCGCGCAGGCGGCGCAGGTCGGTCAGGCGCTCCTTTCGGACCCGCTCGACCTCCTGCTCCGGGAAAACGGGGTTGGCGATGACGTCCGCCAGCAGCGCCAGCGCTTTCGGCCAGTGACGCGTCAGCGCCTCCAGCGAGACGATGACGTCCTCGCGGTCGACGCCGACGTTCGGCCGCGCGGCGATAAAGTCGCCCTCCTCGGCGATCTGGAGGGCGGTGCGCGTCTTCGTGCCCTCGGTCACCAGCCGGCCGGTGAAGGAGGCGAGGCCGGGCTTGTCCTGCGGGTCGAGGACGGCGCCACCTGGGAAGTAGACGCCCACCGCCACCGCCGGCACCTCCCGCTTCTCGACGACGAGGAGGTCGAGGCCGCCGGCAAGCTGGAGGCGCCGCGGCACCGGCGCCTGGAAGGGGCGCGGCCGCCCCGGGCCCGGCTGCTTCGTCCTGTCGACCTCGACCTGCAGCGGCGCCACCTCCTCGCTCGGCGAGACGACGAGCCGCACGCGGCCGGGTCCCAGGTACTGCCGCGCCACGCGCTGGACGTCCGCCGGCGTCACCTTGAAGTAGCTATCGAGGTAGGTGTTCAGGCGGGCCGGGTCGCGGGTGAAGACGTTGAAGAAGTTGAGCATGTCGGCGCGTCCGCCGAAGCCGCCGATGCTCTCCAGCTGGTGCACGAAGTGCGCCTCCAGGCGGTTGACGGCGCGCTGCACCTCCTCGTCGCTCGGCGGCGCAGACTGGATGCGCTCGACCTCGGCGAAGATCGCCTTCTCGACGTCGTCGAGGCTGCCGCCGGGGACGACCGTCGCGTCGATGCGCATCTCGCCGGCGATCTCCATCGCCTGGAAGAAGGCGCCGATGTCGCGCGCGATCTGCTTTTCGTAGACCAGCGAGCGGTAGAGGCGCGAGCTGCGCCCGTCGCCGAGGATGGAGAGCGCCACGTCCAGCGGCGCCTCGTCCGGGTCGAAGATGGGCGGCCCCACCCACGTGAGGTAGAGGCGCTGCAGCTGGACGCGGTCCGACAGCTCCAGCCGCACCTCGCCGTCGAGCCGCGGCAGCCAGCGCTGGATGCGCGCCACCGATGGCGCCGGCGCCAGGTCGCCGAAGTACTTCTCCACCAGACGCTTCGTCTCCTCGACGTCGATGTCGCCGGCGATGGCGAGGCTGGCGTTGTTCGGGCTGTAGAAGCGGCGGAAGAAGGCCTTCACGTCCTCAACGGAGGCGGCGTCCAGGTGCTCCTGCGAGCCGATGGTCTGCCAGTGGTAGGGGTGGTTGGGCGGGAAGAGCGCCTTGCGGATCTCCTGCCCGGCCAGGCCGTAAGGGCGGTTCTCGTAGCTCTGGCGGCGCTCGTTCTTGACCACGTCGCGCTCGACGTCGAACGCCGCCTGGTCGAGCACGTCCAGGAGGTAGCCCATGCGGTCGGACTCCAGCCAGAGGGCGAGCTCCAGGTACTCCGCCGGCACGTCCTCGTAGTAGTTCGTGCGGTCCGTCGTCGTCGAGCCGTTGATGTTGGCGCCGACCTCCTGCAGCGGGCCGAAGTACTCCTTGTCGTGGTGCTTGGAGCCGCGGAACATGATGTGCTCGAAGAGGTGGGCGAAGCCGGTGCGGTCCGGCTCCTCGTTCTGGGAGCCGACGTGGTACCAGACGTTGACCGCAGCCACGGGTATCGAGCGGTCGACGTGGAGGATGACGTCGAGGCCGTTGGGCAGCGTGTACTTCTCGAAGGCGATGTTGATGGCCATGAGGGCTCCGTTTCTACTGAGCGCGGGTCGGCGTCAATTATCCCGCGCCGCCGCGGGCAGGCGCTAGGAGCGGGCTCCGGCACCGGCCATAGCTGAATTGTTGACCGATAATCCCTTCCTCTCCTGCCCGCCCGCGTGGCACACTATAGCCCCGCACCACCGCAACGCAGCGCTAATCTGCCAGAGGGAGGGAGCAATGGCAGCAGAAGACGTTCTCGTCACCACGCAGTGGGTCGCCGACCACCTCAACGACGCCAGGGTCAAGCTCGTCGAGGTCGACGTCGACATCAACGCCTATGGCGAAGGCCACGCCCCCGGCGCCATCGGCTGGAACTGGACCAGCCAGCTGCAGGACCAGCTCCGTCGCGACATCATCACGAAACCAGACCTCGAGCAGCTCCTCGGCGCCTCCGGCGTCAGCAACGACGACACCATCGTCCTCTACGGCGACAACAACAACTGGTTCGCCGCCTACGCCTTCTGGGTGCTGGAGATGTACGGCCACCGCAACCTCCGGCTCATGGACGGCGGCCGCAAGAAGTGGCTGGACGAGGGCCGACCTTCGACCAAGGACGCGCCCTCGCCCCGGCCGGCCGCCTACAAGGCCGGCGAGCCCAACCAGGCGCTGCGCGCCAAGCGCGACGCCGTGCTCGCGAACCTCGGCAAGGCCAACGCCGCGCTCGTCGACGTGCGTTCGCCCGCCGAGTTCAAGGGCGAGATCCTGGCGCCGCCGGGGCTCTCGGAGACGGCGCAGCGCGGCGGCCACATCCCCGGCGCCGCCAACATCCCCTGGGGCCAGGCCGTGCGCGAGGACGGCACCTTCAAGTCGCTCGACGACCTGCGCCAGCTCTACGGCGGCAAGGGCATCACGCCCGAAAAGGACGTCATCGCCTACTGCCGCATCGGCGAGCGCTCCTCGCACACCTGGTTCGTCCTCAAGCACCTGCTCGGCTATCAGAACGTCCGCAACTACGACGGCTCCTGGACGGAGTGGGGCAGCATGGTGGACGTGCCGGTGGAGAAGCCGTAGAGGTGTCTTTGCGGGGAGTCCGAAGGACGACGAAGCAATCTCGGTGTTCTCCAGGCGCGCCGAGATTGGCACGGGTCGCCTGCGGCGACCCTCGCAAAGACAGACCGCGCCCGTGACCAGCCAGCAAGAGTCCGATGGCGTCTTCCAGGTCGTCGTCCGGCGCGCCCTCGCCGGCGGCGACGCGGCGAACCTCCAGTTGCACTTCGCCGTCGCCCTCCTCGACCGCTACCGCGGCGGCGCCGGCTTCTCGCTCATCCGCACCGACACCGTCGGGCGGCTGAAGAAGGCGGGCGGCTGGTCGATCGACTTCGGCATCGCGCCGGGCGAGGAGCAGATCCACGCCGCCGTCGGCGACCTGCTGCGCCTGCCGGAAGCGGAGCGCGAGCACTGGGCGTTCCACGCCACCGCCCTGCCGGCGAGCAAGATGTACCTTCAGATGCGCCTCGCCCCCGGCTCCTGCTTCGACGACGGCGAGGTGCGGCCGTGGGAGTAACGACCGGTGTCATTCTGAGTCCTTCGCAGAAGGACGAAGAATCTCGCCCGCAGGCGACAGAGGCCGAGGGAGATCCTTCGCGGAGCCTCTCCTGAGCGAAGCCGAAGGACTCAGAATGACAGCTCTCCGCCTCTCAAAGGCAATGCTCGACGAGATGATCGCCCAGGCCATCGAGGATCTGCCCAACGAGTGCTGCGGCATCATCGCCGGCCGCGACGGCGCGGCGACGAAGCTCTACCGGACGCGCAACGCCGAGGCCAGCCCCTTCCGCTACAACATCCATCCCCTCGACCTGCTGCGCATCGAGCGCGAGCTCGACGCTGAGGGCTGGCAGGTCCTCGTGATCTACCACTCCCACGTCGCCAGCGAGGCCTACCCCTCGGCCACCGACATCCGCCTCGCCCAGTGGCCGGGCTCCAACCCGCCCGTCGACCTCTACCCCGGCGCCTACTACGCCCTCGTCTCGCTCAAGGACCGCGACGCGCCCGTCGTGCGCGCCTTCGAGATCCACGCTGGCGTGGTGAGCGAGGTCCAGCTAGAAGCAGTCTGAGATCGGGGCCTAGGCGGCGAAGCCCGGCGTCCGCGTTGGCCGGGGCCCTGCCTGGGCCGGCGTCTCGGCCGGATCGCGCACCTTCGCCACCGCCTTCGCGAAGGCGTCCACGCAGCTCGGGTCGAAGTGGCTGCCGGCGCAGCGCCGCAGCTCGGCGAAGGCAGCCTCGCGGCTGACCGGCGCCTGGTAGACGCGGCCGGAGGTCATCGCGTCGAAGGCGTCCGCCACGGCGACGATACGCGCCTGCAACGGGATATCTTCTTCGCGCAGGCCGTGCGGGTAGCCCGCGCCGTCGAAGCGCTCGTGATGGTAGCGGATGCCGTCCAGCGCCGGCGCCAGCGGCTTCACCTTCGAGGCGATCTCGTAGCCGCGGCCGACGTGCTCCTTGATGATCTCAAACTCCGCCGGCGTCAGCGGGCCCGGCTTCGTCAGGATGCGGTCCGGCACGCCGATCTTGCCCACGTCGTGCATCTGCGCCCCCAGCGCCAGCGCCCGCAGCTCCAGCGTCGAAAGGGCCAGTTCCTTGCCGATCATCACGGCGTAGCTGGCGACGCGCCGGACGTGGCCCAGCGTGTACAGGTCCTTCCACTCGATGGCGTCCACCAGGTCGGCGATAGGCTGCGTATAGCCGTGGTTCAGCTGGGCGATGGCGTCGCGCATGGAGAGCGCCTCGGCGAGGACGCGGACGCTGCCCGCCCGCCTCGCCTCGACGAGCCAGCCGGCGAAGAGGACGACGAATGAGACGCCGTAGAGGCCGTGGTAGAGCCACCAGCTGATCTGCCAGTAGCGCCCCCAGGTCAGCGAGACCTGCACCTCCATGAGGAGGACGAGGACGCAGACCATCGCCCACTGCGACGGCAGCCGCGCGAAGAGGAACGCCTGGAAGTAGCGCCAGACGCCGAAGCCGAGGAGGCCCAGGGTCAGCGCCGTCGCGCCGAGCTGCACCGCGCGGTCATCGAAGGGCACCCACTCCAGCCACTCGTCCCGCAGGAGCGACATGCCGATGTAAGCGCCGATGGCCAGCGTCACGCCGCCGAAGACGATGCCGCCGTTACGCTTCAGCCACTCCTCCGCCTTCTCCGGCAGGTCGACCACGCTGAGGGCGATGAAGAAGCCGCCGGCGACCACGCTCAGCCAGCTGCTCACGGGCACGGTGGCGTAGGCATGCGCGAAGATGTGGCCGGGCGTGCCGAGGCCGTGCACCGCGAAGATGCCGGCGATGCTCAGGAAAGCGAGGCCGAGGAAGAGGAGGCGCGTCTCTCGCAGCGACTCCGTCAGGCCGATGACGACGACGCAGGCCAGCAGCGC
>DATBWN010000010.1:0-27723 GCA_036514755.1 Dehalococcoidia bacterium
CGCTTGCCCCTTAGCGCCCGCGTAGTACAATCGGCGAGCCTCAGGCGGCCCGCCGAACGCCGGGGCGGCGTGAGATTTGGCAACCGAAGACCTGGAGATGCAGGCCGAGGAGCCGTTCGAGGCGCTGGAAGCGGCGCCCTCGGCCTTCCGCTCGGCGCGCGTGCCGCTGCTCGTCGTCGTCTTCGCCGTCGGGCTCATGCTCTTCCTCGCCGTGGAGCCGACGAAGCCCTGGATACTGCTCGTCGTGACGGGCATCGTGGCGCTGGGCGCGGACGGGATCATGCGCGAGCACCCGCTCGCCGCGCGCGAGACGGACGTCGCCTGGACGGCGCCCCTCCTCTTCCTGCCGACGCTGCTGGCGCTGGGCGCCGGGCTCTTCCTGGAGGACGCGCTCACGGGCTACTGGGTGCTGCCTGGCGTACTGGTCGCGGCGCTGATCCTGGCCGGCGTGCTCTACGCCCAGCACACGTCCATCGATACGCAGGGGGCGCTCTACCCGGCGGCGCGCTTCGTCCTCAACCTCGGCACGTACCTGGCGGGCTTCGCCTTCTACGCCGTCGTCTACACGTTCGACGTGTCGCTGGTACCGGCGGCGCTGACCGTCGGCCTGATCAGCGTCCTCCTCGCCGTCGAGGTTCTGCGCGAGGCGGAGGCGGACCCGGTGCGGGCGCTGGTCTACGCCGGCGCCATCGGCGTCGTCATCGCCGAGGCGCGCTGGGCGCTCTACTTCCTGCCGCTGGAGAGCTACCTGGCGGGCGTCTTCCTGCTGCTCGCCTTCTACGTTTCGAGCGGCCTCGTCCAGCACCACCTCAACGGCGACCTGCGGCGGCCGGTCATCGGCGAGTTCGTGGCGATAAGCTCCCTCGGCGTCCTCATCGTCGCCCTGGGACGCATCTTCGAGGCCGGGACCTAGAGGCCGGCGAGGCAAGTCCTTCGTCCTTCGACAGGCTCAGGACGAACGGGTTAGGTTCCGCGAGCCTCCCGCACGCGGCGCAGCGCCTCCTCCACCTCCGGGACGCCGTCCAGCGCATCGAGGCCATAGCGAGCGCGGTGGCGCCAGTTCGCGTGCTCCGTCGTCGTCGCGGGCACGTTCTGGGAGCGTGTCTCCAGCCAAAGGTCCTCCAGGTTGACAAGGACGCGCTCGGCCCGGCTCTCGGCGAGGAGGCTCAGGACGGCGCCAAGCATCTCGGCGGGCGAGTCGTCGGCGACGAGGCCACCGCGCCGCGCGTAGGCGAGCAGCGCCGCCTTGCGGGCGCCGCGCTCCTCCGTCTCGCGCGCCGCGCGGTCGGGGTCGAGGACGCCGAGGCGGACGCGGTCCTCGAGGTCGCTGCCCTGCCAGAATGCGGCGAAGGGCGCCATGTCGTGCGTGCCGAAGCTGGCGACGGCGCGGGGCGGGATGGGCCCAACGGGCTGGTCTTCGTCGCCGGTAAGCGCGCGCGACATGACGTACATGCCGGAGATGGCGTGGCGCCTGAGGCCGCGGTTGACCGCGGGCGGCACGATGCCCAGGTTCTCGCCGATGACCGCCGCCCGGTGGCGCTGCGACTCCAGGCAGTGCACGGCGTAAAGCTCCTCCGGCCGGTAGCGGACATAGACGCCGTCGCGGGCGGTGGCGCCGTGCGGCACCCAGTAGAGGCGGTGCAGCCCCATGACGTGGTCGAGGCGCAGCAGGCTGGCGGCGCCCAGGTGGTGGCGCAGGTAGGCGATGACGTAGTCGTAGCCGCTGCGCCGCAGCTCGTCCGGGCTGAGGGGCTGGAAGCCCCAGTCCTGGCCCGAGGTCGTCACGATGTCGGGCGGCGCGCCGACGCTCATGCCGGGGACGAAGAGCCGCTGATAGCGCCAGGGGTCGTAGCCGTCCGCGTGGCAGCCGACGGGCAGGTCGAAGTAGAGGCCGACGTCGCGCTCACGGGCGCGGCCGACGAGCGCCTGCATCTGCAGGCTCAGCTGCCACTGGGCAAAGGCGTAGTAGTCGGCCGCGGCGGCGCCGTAGTCGCCCGGCGAGAGGTCGCCGGCGCGCTGACGCTCCGGCCAGGCGCGCCACTGCGGGCCGAGGCGCTCGATTGCGGCGCGGAAGCGGGCATAGTCGCGCACGGCCGGGCTGGCGTCGAGAAAGCCCTCCAGCGCCTGGCGGCCGCCCGGCGCGGCGAGGAAGACGCGCGCCTGCCCTTCGAGGACCGTGCGCTTCAGGGCCATGGTCTCGCGGTAGTAGACGAGCGGCGTCTCGCTCAGGCTCTGGGCCTCGAAGACGAGGTCGTCGTCCCAGCGGCCCGCGCCCGGCACTCGCGTGACGTCGATGAAGAGCTCGTTCCAGAAGAGGCGGCTGACAGGTGCGTAGGGGCTGGGGTCGAAGGGCTCGTCCAGGAAGGAGGCGAGCAACGGCAGCGTGCCGACGAAGCTCGCCTGCTTCGCGGCCGCCCAGTCGACGAGGCCGCCGAGGTCCGTCAGGTCGCCGATGCCCCAGCTGCGGCGCGAGTGGAGGGCGTAGAGGGGGAGGAAGACGCCCCAGGTGCGGCGCCGGCGAGGCCGGAAGGCGCGACGCGGCGCGGCGATGACTCTCGCATCGAGGCGGCGGCCGCCGGCTTCGAGGCTGAGGCGGTGGTAGCCCAGCGGCAGCGCCCCGGGCCCGGGCAGCCCGAGGGCGAGGTAGGGCTCGCCGTCGATCTCCTGGCGGGCGAGGACAGGCGACTCTTCCAGCCCCGCGCGCCAGTGGCGCGTCTCCGCCTCGTCCTCCAACTCGAGGCGCAGCTCGACGGCGCCGATGGCGTCGTGGGCGGGCAGTCGCAGCTCCAGCGCCGGCAGCACCCCGTCCCAGGCGACGAACACGGGCCCGAAGCGCCAGCCCCAGAGCTCGCGCCGGCGCTCGCGGATGGCGCCGGCGAGCTCGCGGGCGGAATCGACGGGCGCGCCGAGGGCGCGCAGCGCGGCGAGCAGCGCTTCGGGAGAGGCGGAGACGGTGCGCCCCTCCTGGTCGACGTAGGCGGGCTGGACATCGTAGAGGCGGGCGAGCCGGCGCAGGCGCGCCAGCTCAGCAGAGGAAGCGTCCCTCAAGACGGCGCCCGCAGCAGCTCGAGGATGCCCTGAAGCGGCACGAGGAGCCAGTCGGGCCGGTTGTTCAGCTCGTAGGCGACCTCGTAGACGGCCTTCTCCAGCATGTAGACGCCGAGGAGTAGCTCTGTCTCCTCGCGCGGCACGGCGAGGACGCGGGAGCGGCCTGCCTCTTCGAGATACGCGCCGAGGAAGGCGGCGCTGGACCACGCCTGCCAGAAGCGACCCCACTGCTGCGCTTGCGCCAGCGCCTCCTCGCCCAGGCCGCTCTCGCGCTGCTCCCGCAGGGCAGCCTGGACGGCGTAGCTGAAGGAGCGCAGCATTCCGGCCACGTCGCGCAGGGGCGAGCGCTTGAGACGCCGCTCGCTCAGCGTGCGGGTGGGCTCGCCCTCGAAGTCACAGATCAGGAAGTCCGAGCCGGTATGGAGCACCTGGCCCAGGTGGTAGTCGCCGTGGATGCGGATGCGGACGGAGGTGAAGGTCCGGCCGAGGAGGGCGCGAAAGCGCTCCAGGATCTCGCTCTCCAGCTTCAGGACGGCGAGGGCCTCCGGCGGGGCGTTAGCGTCCTCCGCCACCAGCTTGGCGAGGAGGGCGAGGCTGTTCGTCGTCAGGTTGCGCATGGACTGGTAGAGGCCGCGCTGGTAGTGGGGCGTGAAAGGCTCCGGCGCGAAGGCGACGTCCGTGCCCGTGGCGAGGACGGCGTGCAGCTGGGCGGTCCGCTGGCCGAGAAGACGCGCCGCCTCCAGGAAGGCCTCGATTGACTCCGCGGCGACAGGCGGCGCCTCTTCCTCCGTCAGGCGCATGAGGCCGGCCGCCGTCAGGTCGTGGCTGGGCGCCGGCTGCGTGTAGGTGAAGGCGCGGTCGAAGAAGTCGCGCAGGCAGTCGAGGGCGTACTGCCAGGCGTCGGCTTCCTTCTGGATGTACTCGTGGAGGACGGCGAGTGTGACGGGCTGCTCGCGCGGGCGCCGGTAGTCGATGAAGCCGGCGAGGCGGGGCGCGTGCGGGAAGCCCTGCTCCGTGAGGAAGCGGCCGATCTCGGCCTCCGGGTTGGGCCCCGGCTCCAGCCTGCGGAAGAGCTTCAGCAGGAGCCGGTTGCCGTAGACGACGGAGGTGTTGGACTGCTCGGCGCGGATCGGCGAGGGGCGCAGGGGCTCCTCGCCGATGAGCTGGCGGAAGACGGCGGTGCGGCTGCCGACGAGCTCGGCAGCGTCCGTGCGCAGGCGGGCGCTGCGCTCGATGGTGCGCAGGACGAAGAGCGCAAAGCTCTCGTCGTAGATTGCGTCGAAGAGGACGCCCTCCTCGCCGGTCGCCGACGAGTGCAGGCGCAGGAAGACGGCCTCCGGCGTTTGGCTCAGGCGCTGGAAGGCCTTTTCGCCGGTGTCGTAGGCGAAGGGGATGAGGTAGGTTTCGTCCGGGCCCTCGCTGAAGTGAGCGGACACGAACGCGAGGTAGACGGTGGAGCCGTCGCGGCGCAGCGGCACCGCCTCGTCGACGCTGAGGGAGCGCAGGCGGCGCCCCTTGCCGGCGAACCAGCGCTGGGCGGCGACGTAGCCGGGCAGCGCCTCCACGAGGACGGGGTTGTCCCGCTCGACGAAGAGCTCCTCCCAGCTCTGGCGCACGCCGCGCAGCGGCGCCTCCGTGCCGCCGAGCCAGGCCGGCTGACCGGCCGGCAGCCGCTGCGGCTCCAGCGCGAACCAGTAGAAGCTGTGCGGGCCGAGCGTGAAGAAGTAGGGCGAGTCGCCGACGGGCGGCATCTCGACGCGGCCGAAGATCTCGAACGGCGTCAGGCCGCGGAACTGCGAGAGGTCCAGCGACACGCCCTGGACGAAGCGCGAGAGGTTGGCGATGACGAGGATACACTCGTCCTCGTAGCGGCGGACGAAGGCAAGCACCTTGCGGTTTTCCGGCTGCAGGAACTCGAGGCTGCCCCGCCCGAAGGCCTTGTAGCGCTTGCGCAGGGCGATGAGGCGCTTCGTCCACCAGAGAAGGGAGTGCGGGTTCTCGCTCTGCGCCTCCACGTTGACGGTGGCGTAGTGGTACTGCGGGTCGATGATCGCCGGCAGGTAGAGCTCCTGCGGGTTGGCCGTCGAGAAGCCGGCGTTGCGGTCCGCCGTCCACTGCATCGGCGTGCGGACGCCGTTGCGGTCGCCGAGGTAGACGTTGTCGCCCATGCCGATCTCGTCGCCGTAGTAGATGACGGGCGTGCCGGGCAGCGAGAAGAGGAGACCGTTCATCAGCTCGATGCGGCGCCGGTGGTTGCCGAGGAGCGGCGCCAGACGCCGGCGGATGCCCAGGTTGATCCGCATGCGCTGCTCGGTGGCGTAGACGCGGTACATGTAGTCGCGCTCTTCGTCCGTGACCATCTCTAGCGTCAGCTCGTCGTGGTTGCGCAAGAAGACGGCCCACTGGCAGTTGTCCGGGATGGCGGGCGTCTGGCGCAGGATATCGACGATGGGGAAGCGGTCCTCCATGTGGATGGACATGAAGAGGCGCGGCATAAGGGGAAAGTGGTAGGCCATGTGGCAGAGGTCGCCCTGGCCGAAGTAGGCGGCGGCGTCTTCCGGCCACTGGTTCGCCTCCGCCAGGAGGACGCGGCCGCTGTAGCGCTCGTCGATGTGGGCGCGCAGCTGGCGGAGGAACTCGTAGGTCTGGGGCAGGTTCTCGCAACTCGTGCCGTCGCTCTCGTAGAGGTAGGGGATGGCGTCCAAGCGCAGCCCGTCGACGCCCATCTCCAGCCAGAAGTCCATGACGCGCGTGATCGCCTCGCGGACGCGCGGGTTGTCGTAGTTGAGGTCGGGCTGGTGGCGATAGAAGCGGTGCCAGTAGTAGGCCCCGGCGACAGGATCCCATGACCAGTTTGACGACTCGAAGTCTTTGAAGATTACGCGCGCCTGCTTGTAGAGCTCCGGCGTGTCGCTCCAGACGTAGAAGTTGCGCGCGGAGCTGCCGGGCGCGGCGCGGCGGGCGCGCTGGAACCAGGGGTGCTGGTCGGACGTATGGTTGCAGACCAGCTCCGTGATGACGCGCAGGCCGCGGCGGTGCGCCTCGCGGATGAACTGGCGGGCGTCGCGCAGCGCGCCGTAGGAGGGGTGGACGTCCGTGTAGTCGGCGATGTCGTAGCCGTCGTCGAGGAGGGGCGAGGGGTAGAAGGGGAGGAGCCAGATGGCGGTGACGCCAAGGTCTTTGAGGTAGTCGAGCTTCTCGGTGAGGCCGGCGAAGTCGCCGACGCCGTCGCTGTCGCTATCGCAGAAGGCGCGGACGTGGACCTCGTAGATGACCGCGTCTTTGTACCAGAGGGCGTCGCCCCCCTCTAGACCGGTCACACCGCTTTCTGCCATTCCTCTCCTTAGCTTAGCCCAAGCTCAGACTGGCGGCGACGCTTCCAGCCGCCAGATCAGGGCCGGACCGACGTTTGGGTCGAGACGCACCTCGTGCCACTCGCCGCGCAGGGCCTTAGACGAGCCGTCCAGCAGGTCGTGGGCAAGAAACGGCGCCTCGGGCGCCAGGCCCAGCTCGCGGAGGGGCAGGCGCAGCCGGCCCGCCTGCGCGCCACGCGGGTCGAGGTTGACGACGACGAGCAGGACGTTCGCGCCGTCCGAGCTCGCCTTGCTGTAGGCGATGAGCTGGTCGTTATCGACCTCGTGGAAGCGCAGCGTGTCGTTGCGCTGCAGGGCGGCGTTCTCGCGCCGGACGCGGTTCATCTGGGCGATGAGGCCGCGGAGGCTGGACTCGTCCGGCAGGTCCCAGTGCTTGACCTCGTACTTCTCGGAGTCCAGGTACTCCTCGCTGCCCGGCTCCAGGGGCTTGTCGAGGCACAGCTCGTAGGCGGGGCCGTAGATGCCGTAGCTCGCTGAGAGCGTCGCCGCGAGGACGAGGCGCACGGCGAAGGCGCCGGGGCCGCCGCTCTGCAGGTAGACGCTGAGGATGTCCGGCGTGTTGGGCCAGAGGTTGGGCCGGAAGTGCTCCTTCACGGGCGAGAGGACGATCTCCTGCAGGTACTCCGTCAGCTCCTGCTTCGTGTTGCGCCAGGCGAAGTAGGTGTACGACTGGCTGAAGCCGAGCTTCGCCAGGTGGTACTTGGCCGGCGGCGCCGTGAACGCCTCCGAAAGGAAGAGCACCTCCGGATGGTCCGCCTTCACGCGGCCGATGAGCCACTCCCAGAAGGAGAAGGGTTTGGTGTGCGGGTTGTCGGCGCGGAAGATGCGCACGCCCTGCTCAACCCAGAAGCGGACGATGCTCTCCATCTCCAGCCAGAGGGCGTGCCAGTCCTCCGTCTCCATGTCGAAGGGGTAAACGTCCTCGTACTTCTTCGGCGGGTTCTCGGCGAAGCGGACGGAGCCGTCCGGCAGGTGGCGAAACCAGCGCGGGTGCTCGCGGACGTAGGGGTGGTCGGGCGAGCACTGCAACGCAAGGTCGAGGGCGATCTCGATGCCGCTCGCCTGCGCCGCGTCGACGAGGCGGCGAAAGTCGGCCAGCGTGCCCAGCGCCGGATGGACGGCTTTGTGCCCGCCCTCCTCGGAGCCGACCGCCCAGAGGCTGCCCGGGTCGCCCGGCTCGCAGGTGGAGGAGTTGTTGCGGCCCTTGCGGTTCGTACGGCCGATGGGGTGAAAGGGCGGCAGGTAGAGGACGTCGAAGCCCAGCTCGGCGATGTGGGGCAGCCAGGCGATCGTCGACTCGAAGGTGCCGTGATCGCTAGGCTTCGGCGCCGTCGAGCGCGGGAACAGCTCGTACCAGGCGCCGAAGCGCGCGCGCGCGCGGTCGACGACGACGCGCTGGCCGCGGTCGTAGACGGCGAGGGCATGGCGCGGCGCCCAGCGGTCGACGAGGTCGGCCAGGGCGTCGTCCAGGCCGGCAGTGAAGCGGGCGCTGAGCTCCGCGTCGCTGGCGAGGAAGGCGGCCCGCCGCTCCAGGGCCTCAGCCTCGCCCGCCGGCGCGGCCTCGGCGACGCGGCGCAGGAGGGCGGCGCCCACGGCCAACTCCACGGCCAGCTCGTGGCCGGCGCCGTGGCGCCTGGCGAGGTCGCGCTGCCAGGTGCGGAAGCGGTCGATCCAGGCCTCCACGCAGTAGAAGTCGACGCCGATCTCCTCAAGGACGACTTCGGCGCGGAAGCGGGTGCTGCCGATGGGCGTCATGCGCGCCTCGCGCCAGGCGGCCTCGCTCTCGTGGCGAAAAAGGACGCGGCAGGCTACCTGGTCCGTGCCGTCGGTGAAGATGTCCGCCTCGACCCGCAAGACGTCGCCGGCGATACGCTTGACGGCGAAGCGGCCGCCATCGACCTCCGGGTAGACGTTCTCGATTACGACGCGGCGACGCTCGGCGGCGTCGGGAGCGGCTGAGAGGATGGCGGGGCCTCCCTTGCGTAGGCCTGCCCGCTGGCAGGCAGGCGCTCACTCCAGATAGTAGGACAAAGCGGCGCCAAGAGACAGGCGGGGTAACCCCCAATCATCGGTTGCCCGGCTCAACGCCGCAGGTTAAGTTTAGGCAAACATGACGAACTCGTCCGACCTTGGCCCGCTCATCCTCGCCGGCTCCGGCGAGTACACGCCGACAATGGAGGTCGTCGACCGCTACCTGTTGGCGGCGTGCGACGGCCGGCCCGTCCTTCTCATCGCCACAGCCTGCGCCCAGGAGGGCGATGAGCGCATGACCTGGTGGGAGGAGCTGGGCGTCGCCCACTTCCGGCGCCTGGGAGTGGAGGCGTTGCCGTTGCGCATCCGCGACCGCTCGGAGGCGGACCGGCCGGAGCACGCGGAGCGCATCGCCGCGGCGGGGCTGGTCTGGTTCTCGGGCGGCAGCGCCGTCTACCTGGCGCAGGCCTTCGAGCGGACGCGCTCCTGGCGGGCGCTGGAGGCGGCGAACCGGCGCGGCGCTGGCGTGGCAGGCGCCAGCGGCGGCCTGGGCGTGCTCAACGCGGACGCGCCCAGCCCCTGGCCGGATGCGCCGCCGGGCCCGACGGCGCTTGGGCTGGCGGCGCCCGTGCGCGCCATGGCCCACTTCAACCGGATGGAGGCACGTCGCCCCGAGTTTCTCGAGCGTATCGTCTCCAGCCTGCAGGCCGGCCAGATGGCCGTCGGCGTGGACGAAGACACGGCCGTCGTCTGGACGGAGGGCGCCTGGCGCGTCATGGGCCACAAGCGCGTCGTCGTCTTCCAGGCGGGCCAGCGGCTCGTCTTCGGGACGGGCGACCGCGTCGACGTCATGCCGCCGCCACTGCGAAGCGGGAGTGCAGAGAACAGAGTGCAGAGTGCATGAGGCGGCAGCGTGCGCTCTGGGCAGTGGGTCAGTTTGAGCACCGTTCGTCCTGAGCTTGTCGAAGGACGATCCGCTCGACGAGGAAGCGTGGTTCGACAGGCTCACCACGAACGTGTGGCTAGGTGCAGCCGACTAGAATGACCCACTACCGCACGCTGTTCTGAATTGACAGCGAAGCTGGCAAACCGATAGAGTGGGTAGGCCCTTTGGGAGGCTTTCGATAGACGCTGTAATCCGTACCGGCGGAAAGCAATATCGCGTGCGCGCGGGCAGCGTGCTGAGCGTGGCGACACTCGACGCCGCGCCGGGCAGCCGCGTGGAGCTGCGCGACGTGCTCCTCGTCTCGGACGGGGAGAAGGTGACGGTAGGCAGCCCGACCGTGCCGGACGCGATGGTCGTCGCCGAGGTCGTCGAGCACGGCAAAGGGCGCAAGGTAGTCAGCTTCAAATACAAGGCGAAGGTCCGCTCGCGGCGCAAGCGCGGCCACCGCCAGGGCTTCACGAAGCTCGCGGTGCAGGAGATCCACCACGCCGGCGCCGTGGCGAAGGCGCCAGAGCGGCGCCCAGCCGTCGCCGAGGCCGTCGCGGAGCCGGAGGCGCCGGCGCCGCGGCGACGCGCCCGCGCTCGAGCTGTCGAGGAGGCGGTCGCGGCGGCACCCGAGAACGTCGAGGAGGCGCCGGCGCCGGCACGACGGCGCCGGGCAGCCGCTCCGCCGGCGGCGGAGCCGGAGGCGAGCGAGTCGGCGCAGCCGGCGCCGCGTCGGCGGCGGCCGCGGGCCGAGCCCAAGGAATAGACGATGGCGCACAAGAAAGCAGGCAGCAGCACAAAGAACGGCCGCGACAGCAACGCGAAGCGGCTGGGCGTCAAGCGCTTCGACGGCGAGGCCGTCCTGCCGGGCACGATCATCGTCCGGCAGCGCGGCACCCACATCCATCCCGGCAACAACGTCGGCCTGGGGCGCGATTTCACCATCTTCTCGCTCCTGGCAGGCCGCGTGAAGTTCGAGCCCTACGCGAAGGGCCGTCGCAAGCAGGTGAGCGTCTACATGCCTGCCACCGAAGAGGCGAAGGCGGGAATCTGAGATTGACTAAAGCATCAGAGTCGATCGAGCTCCATAAACGCCACCCTGGCTTACTCGGAAAGCGGAGATATCGAAACAGGTGCACATCGTGCAGGCAGCTATTCAGCAATCTCCAGTGTCCAGAGTGCGGGCGCTGGCTCACGAAGTGCCCGGACTGCTATCGGAAAGAGTCGGTTCCGTCCTATGCAAATTGGAATAACAGGTGCCGAACGTGTTACCGTGCCTTCCGCGGCACGAGGGCTGTTTCGTAGATGAAGGAGAAGATCCACCCGCCGTACGTGGAGTCGACCATCGTCTGCGCCTGCGGCAACACCTGGAAGACGCGCTCGACGAAGGAGACGGTGCACCTCGATCTCTGCAGCCGCTGCCACCCCTACTTCACGGGTGAGCAGCGCATCGTCGACACGGCGGGCCGGGTCGAGCGCTTCCGCAAGCGCTACGAAAAGGCGGCGCCGCGCCGCTAGCGAGCCCCGACACATCCGACGAAGGCCGGGCTCAAGCCTGGCCTTCGCTGCTTGTGGGCATGGTGCTGTCCCGCCTGCCCTTCAGCCTGTCGACGAGCAGCCAGGCGCTGGGCAGCACCATCGCCGCAAGCAGCAGCTTCATCAGGTCGCCGACGATGAAGGGGTAGAGGCCGCCGGTCAGCGTCTTGTCCAGCGTGCCGGAGCCGGAGATCAGCTCGCCCAGGGGCTTGCCCGCGCCGGGCACGATCCAGTCGGTCTCCAGAAGGTAGGCGAGCCAGAGCAGGCCGGGAACGTAGAGAGCGACGTTGCCCAGGAGCATAGCGACGTGTACCCAGGGGCCGCGATCCCAGCGCCGCTCCGCCAAGTAGCCGACAAGGGCCGCGGCCAGGATAAAGCCGACGACGTAGCCGCCGCTGGAGATGTCCCAGACGTAGCCCTCACTGCCCCGCCACGGCAGGACGAAGTGGACGTCCCACGCGCCGGCGGTGGCGCCGCTGCCCGGCGCGAAGACGGGCACGCCGAGCATGCCGAGGAGCATGTAGACCGTCAGGCAGCCGGCGCCGCGCCGGGCGCCCAGGGCGCCGCCCGTGACGAGCACGGCGAACGTCTGGCCGGTGATCGGCACGGTTGTCCAGGGGAGGCGGATAGCGATCTGGGCGAAGAGAGCGACGACAGCGGCGAACCCGAACATCAGCGTCAGGTCGCGCACCAGGGCGACGAGGCGGCCCTCGCTCCCAAAGCGGGGGAAGATGGCGTCCGCCAGCGTCCTTGCCTGCGGGTAATCCACGTGCGAACCTCCTGCCGGTCTTGCCGTGGCCGGGAGCATGATCGCCGAAAGCGGCGCCTAGGAGAAGGCCCGCAGGCAAAGTCCGTTCGTGGTGAGCTTGTCGAACCACGAACGCGCTCGTCCTTCGACAGGCTCAGGACGAACGGAAAGAGCTGTTCAGTCCGTGACGAATAGCGGCGCCACCATGCCGTTGCGGTAGTGACCCTCCGGCGACTCGCCGGGGAGCACCTCGACGACATTGCAGATGAGCAGGTACTTGCCGGGCGAGAGCTGCAGCGTCGCCCGCGCCGTCTCGCCGGCCGCGAAGGGCTCGATCTCGCCGATTATGTTAACTCGCTCCTCGTCGACCTTGCCATCGACCACCGACAGCTCCTGCGGCGGCAGGTCGCTCTTGATGACGACGAGCTGGTGCGGCTTCGTGCCGCCGTTCCTGGCGATGACCCGGACGTCGCCCGCCTCGATCTCGCTGCGCCCGTCCGTCAGCTCGATGCTCCACTCCTTGAGCGACACGTTCACCTCGACGGCGCCGTCGCCGCCGCAGGCCAACACGAGCAGCGCCGTCGCGACGACGAGGGCCAACGCGAGGTTGCGCTTCACGCTCCCGATCCTACTCCTGAGCAAGGCTAAGCCATGGTGTAGACTGCGCTCCAAAAGGCAGGGCGTAGACCGTGGCCAAACTGAAGCTTGGCGTCCACACCGGCCAGCAGGACATCGAGCTGGACGAGTTGCGCAAGCTCTGGCGTCACCTGGATGCCGCCGGCATGGACCGGGTGACGGTTTGGGACCACTTCTACGAGTCGCCGCCGCGCGACGGCAACGGCCGCGCCTACGAGTCGGTCGCCCTCCTTTCGGCGCTCGCGCTGGAGACGCAGCGCTGCCAGATCGGCTGCTTCGTCTTCGGCATGGGCTATCGCAACCCGGCGATGCTGGCGAAGTCGCTGACGACCATCGACCACTTGAGCCACGGCCGCCTCGTCGCCGCCCTCGGCGCCGGCTGGCACGTGCCAGAGCACCAGGGCTACGGCTTCGAGTTCCCGCCTGTGAAGGACCGCCTGGACCGCCTCTCCGAGGGCGTGCGCATCGTCCGGGCGATGCTGACGCAAGAGCGCAGCAGCTTCGAGGGCAAACACTTCCGCACGAAGGACGCGGCGAACATCCCCCAGCCGGTGCAGACGCGCGTGCCCATCGCCATCGGCGGCGGCGGCGAGAAGCGGACGATGGCGATCGCGGCGCGGCGGGCGGACGAGTGGAACGGCGGCTACATGTCGCCGGAGACGTACCGCCATAAGGTGAGTGTGCTGGAGGAGTGGTGCGGGCGCTTCGGCCGCGACCCGAAGGAGATCACGCGCAGCCTCATCATCCACTTCTACATGTCGTCGACGGGCAAGCCGCCCGGCCCGGCGCGCGAGGGGTCGATCTACGGCGAGCCGCAGCAGGTGATCGACCGGCTGGGTGAGTACGCCGACGCCGGCGCCGAGATCGTCAGCGTCGCCATGCGCCCGCCGATCGACTGGGACGCGGTGCAGTCGTACATAGAGGACGTCGTGCCGGCGTTCCGGTAGGACCCCCTGTCATTGCGAGCCGAAGGCGAAGCAATCTTTGACCTCCCGTCAAGGATTGCCACGGCTCGCCTGCGGCGAGCCTCGCAATGACAGAATCATGAACCGCATCGAGCTGAGCGTAGACATCGCCGCGCCTGTTGGGCGCGTCTGGCGGGCGCTCTGCGAGCCGGCCGAGGTCGCAAGTTGGGACCTGGGGCTAGTCGAAGCGCTGGACGCGCCGGCGGAGTACCCGCAGCCGGGCCAACGCGTCCGCTGGCAGATGCGCTCCGGCCCGTACGACACCCTCGCCGACAGCCCCCAGGAGGTGCTGCTGGAGCGCCGCCTGCGCACCTTGCTGGAGCTCGGCCCCATCCACATGGACGAGACGTACGAGCTGACGCCACTCGACGGCGGCTGCCGCGTCGAGCTGGTCGTCGAGTGGAGCGCGCCTGCCCTCATCGCCGGCCTGGCCGGACGCTCGCTGCGCGAGGGCTTCGAGGCGTCGCTGGCGGGCCTGAAGCGCTGGTGCGAGAGCGTCAACGACCCCGCGGGTTGAAACCCGCGGCTAGGCAGCAAGCGAAGGGGGCCGAGATCGACATGTCATTCTGAGAAGCGAAGAATCCAAGCGGTGCGCTCCCAATGAGGGGAACGAACTGCTTTGACCCTTCGCTTTCGCTCAGGGTGACAGGCGCTCTCGTATAATCGCCTCGAATCGTCCTCGGAGGAACGCTATGCCCCTCGCCCCCGGACCGCTCGCCGACGTCAAAGTGCTCGACCTCACCTGGGTGCTCTCCGGGCCCTACGCCTCTATGGTCCTCTGCGACCTCGGCGCCGAGGTGATCAAGGTCGAGCGGCCGCCCTACGGCGACGTCGCGCGGACGACGGGCCCACACATCGACGGCGAGAGCAGCTACTTCTTCAGCATCAACCGCGGCAAGAAGAGCATCGTCCTCGACCTCAAGAAGACGGAAGGGCGCGACCTCTTCCTGCGCCTTGTCGAGAAGGTGGACGTGGTCATGGAGAACTTCACGCCGGGGACGATGGAGGGGCTGGGCCTCAGCTACGAGGCGCTCTCGGCGCGCAACCCGCGCCTGATCTACGCGGCGACCTCCGGCTTCGGCCGGACGGGCCCGGACCGCTTGAAGCCGGCGCTGGACATCGTCGTGCAGGGGATGGGCGGCATGATGAGCATCACCGGCGAGGAGGGCAGCGGCCGGCCGGTGCGGCCCGGCCTCTCGCTGGGCGACATCGCCGCCGGGCTCTTCGCCGCCATCGGCATCCTCGCCGCCCTGCACGAGCGGGAGCGCAGCGGCCGCGGCCAGCTGGTCGACATCTCGATGCTCGACTGCCAGATCGCGGTCCTGGAGAACGCTTTCGCGCGCTACTCGGCGACGGGCGTGCCGCCGAAGCCGATCGGCACGCGCCACCCGCTTTCGACGCCGTTCCAGGCCTTCCCGACGCAGGACGGCTACATGGTCATCGCCCTCGGCTTCGGCACGGAGAACGTCTGGGAGCTGTTCTGCGCGCTCGTCGGCCACCCGGAGCTGATCGACGACCCGCGCTTCGCGACGCCTGGCCTGCGGACGCGGAACCACGCGGCGCTGGAGCCGATTCTGAACGAGGCGCTGCGCCAGCGGACGACGGCGGCGTGGCTGGCGGAGTTCGAGCCGCTGGCGATGCCCTGCGGCCCGCTGCACACCATCCCGCAGGCAGCGGAGTACGAGCAGGTGAAGGCGCGGCAGATGCTGGTCCAGGTGGAGAGCGAGCGGGGCAACCGGCTGACGATCTCGAACTCGCCTTTGAAGCTGTCGCGGACGCCGGCTGGCATCCGGGGCGGGCCGCCGCCCATCGGCCGGCACACACGCGAGGTGCTGTCGGCGCTGCTGGGCCTGGACGACGCGGAGGTCGAGGCCGAGTTCGCGCGCGGCGCCGCCGTGGCGGGACAGGACATCCCAGCGGAGCTGACGCAGAGCTGACCGCCTCCTCCCGTCCTCCGGCCGGTCACGGCTGACATCTCCGCCTGCCGACGAAGCTCCCGCGCGGGGCGCAGAAGAAGTCGAATTGACGATGGGATGCCTGCGGCCTAGAATCGATTGGGAACGCGGCCCCGTGGTGTAGCGGTCAAACATGCCACCCTGTCACGGTGGAGATCGGGGGTTCGAATCCCCTCGGGGTCGCCATTAGTTAACTCAGGCCCAGATAGGGGTCTCGTGATCTGGGCGGCTTCCAGAACATAGCGGAAGCCGTCCTTCGGCACTATCTCCAGCACCTGACCGGTATCGAAGTCCACGTAGAGCCTCTCAGCTAGGTTCCGGAGCAGATTAGCGCGCTCCTCGGGAAGAGCCGGGTCCCAGAACTTCTGGATGTTCTCGAAGTCCGCAACGGTTATCTCAACGAACTGGACATCAAAAGGCGAGATTGTCCTTAGTCGGTTCTCAATGGCCGCCAGCCTCCTGTCCCGCTCCTCTCGTTCGATGAGTTCCTCCATGTACGATTCGATGGCCTTCCGCCGTCGTCTCTCCAGGGACAGCCTCTCTGCCCTCAAGTCCAGGACATTGTTCTCAGCATTGGCGAGCTCTACCGCACGCTCTTGCCAATCAGCAGGTAGAGCGACAGGCCGAACCATCTGTTCGATTTGGCGGTCTATCAGGGCTGTCGGCCAATACCGGCCCGGCGCTTGACAAGCCAGGCCGCGCGACGGACTTGATTCCTGGTAGTAGCTGTTGCCGTTTATGTGGTGGCACCATGCCTTCTCACCACAATCAATGCAGCGTATTAGTCCCTTCGCGAGATACGGCCGGAACTTAGGCGAAGCGGAGCGCGGAGCCCTGTAGTGAGCACGAATGATGGACTGAACGCGATTGAAGTCCTCGGGCATGACTGCGGGTACGTGAAGGCCAGGACCGAGCTTGACCTCCTGACCTGCGGTTCCGTTCTTTCGTCGCGCTTCCTTGACGACAAAGCCGGCATAGAAGGGGTTCTTGGCTATGCTACGAATGCTCTCCTCCGTGAACCTTCGTGGTTTCGCTGATTCGCCGGCCTCGGAATCGGAGGCGCTCTTCAGCCGGTTGCGCGTGGTAAAGCCCAACCCGTTGAGCCAAGTCGCCACTGACTTATAGGTCTCCCTCCCGGACAGCATCCGCCGGAATAGCTCCTGCACGACGGGAAACTCCAGGTTGTCGGGAATCGGAGGGCGCGGGTCAGCCCGCGTGCTCGCCGGATCGGCGACGTAGCCAAAGGGGATTGAGCCGCGATGAATGCCCTTCTCGAACTTTAGGTCGAGGACCCGCTTGATGTGCTGAGCAGTTGTCGCGGAACTGAATTCGGCGAACTGGGCGAGGATGCCCATAACGAGGCGACTTCCTGGGTTGGAAAAGTCGAACATGGCTTGGTCGGCCGCAGCGAAGCCGATGCCGGACTGATGGAGGAGACGAAACGTCTGCGAGGAGACCACGGAGCTCCGAGCCCACCGGTCCATGCTGCTCACGATGACGATGGTGGGTCGAAGGACGGGTAGGCGTTCGATCATCTTCGCGAACTGGGGTCGCTTCGATATTTCGTCGTTGAAGGCCGACTCCCCTTCATCCGAAAACCAGGCTACGATTTCATAGTCCTTGCTCTCGCACCACTCCCTGATCTTCGTCTCCTGCGATTCCAGAGATAGGCCGTCGACTTGCTCTTCGGTGCTGACTCGTGTGTAAGCAACTGCGGTCTTCTTACCATCATGCTGAGTCACGGCTGTCCTCCTTATCGTCTTCAACTCTTGAATCGCCTGCCAAACCCTTCATGCGCAGTACGATACGAGCCGCTTGTTGCAGGAACGCTTCAACGTCGGGGTCCTCCATGGGCGTGCTGGGAACGCGGCGCCGGCGTCGCGCCATCGGCGTCCGAGCAGCCGGCGTGCCAGAACCGAGTTGACGTTTGCCGCCATCTTCGCCAGACTGCCCCTGCGCCAAGGGGACCCTCTCCTTGGTTAGTGGGTGGGCCGCGACGTTCCTGCCAGGGAGAGAGCGGCCCCCCAACTTTGTTTAGCGCGCTGGACGGAGAGCGTTAACTAGCAGTTGTCACTGTTTCTTCGTTCGTCCTCGGCGGCGATACTGCTGGAATCGGTCAGGATCGCTGCTCAATCTTCGGTACCAGCGCCGCCAACGTTCGCGGCCCTGCTCCCGGCGCCTCTCCAACGAAGCCTCGCTCTCTGGGCGACGGGTCAACTTTCCCTGCCGGGGTATGCCGAGATGCTTGCACATGATCGTCAGCCACTGGCGTGTTCGCCTGAGGCCCGTATCTTCCATGAGAGCGTCGAGCTGCCGCCGAGAGATCATTTGGCTGATGGAAGGGTGCCGGTCGCACTGACACCCGAACAGACCAAGGCCACTATGTCGCTTGAGCCAGTCGACGAGAACGTCAATGTTAGGCCCCTTTCGCTTATCTGAATCCACTGCCCGCCCCCTCCAAGCAGGAATCCCTGCTTAGCAGGCCTAAGTATAGCCTAAGTACAGCCTAACTTGCAAGCTGGCGATGATAGTCAGGACGAGTCCTGCTAGACTTCGAGCGGACATGGCGAAACGCCTTAGGGAGTTACGCGAGGCGAAAGGGCTCTCTCAGGATGACCTGGCGAGGCTCTCCGGCGTCGCCCGGGCGACGATCCAGAGTGCTGAATTGGGACGGCGAAAGCCGCGACCATCGACGCGCCGTAGGCTTGCGCAGGCCCTGGGCGTCAGGCCTGAGGACATTCTGTTCGAACAAGCCAGCGGCCTTTACCCGACTTAACGAGCCCAATCGCAACCGGCATCGTCGCGCTGCAGCCGGCAAAGAAGCCTCAACGCTGCCACCGGACTAGTTGTTAGTCGGAGGTTCCTTGGCCTCGCCCCAGTTCAACGAGCCGGCTCAACGGGCTCAACTGTTCTCCTCGCGCCCCGCAATGTGATAAAACCCTAGAGCCCCGCATGTCGATACTCAGCAAGAGATGCCCAAGAAGCTTGAAGAAGAGGCTCGCGAGAGCATCGACGCGGTCCTGGAGAAGGCCGGGTGGGTCGTGCAGGACCGCACCGCGGCCAACATCATGGCTGGCCGCGGCGTTGCGATACGCGAGTACCCCCTGAAGCCGGGCCATGGAAACGCCGACTACCTTCTCTACGTCGATGCCCAAGCGGTCGGCGTAATCGAAGCGAAGCCGGCCGGCACGACACTCACAGGGGTTGAACGGCAGTCGGAGAAGTACGGTGCCGGCATCCCCGATGCAATTCCGGCGCCGATCCGTCCACTTCCCTTCCTCTACGAGAGCACGGGTGTCGAGACGCGTTTCACTAACCAGCTTGACCCCGAGCCGCGCAGCCGTCGCCTGTTCAGCTTTCACCGGCCCGAGACCCTGGCTGGCTGGCTCGGTGAAGAACCCAGGTTGGCTCGCAGTGGCGGGCCGCGAGTCGCCGAGGCCCCGACGGGCTACACGGCGAAGACGACGTTGCGCGCTTGTCTCCGTTCGATGCCGCCCTTAGACGAACCCGGTCTGTGGCCAGCGCAGGTGCGAGCGATCCGCAACCTAGAGCAGTCCTTCGCCGAGGACCGGCCCCGCGCTCTCATTCAAATGGCGACCGGCAGCGGCAAGACGATCACCGCCATTGCGTCCGTCTACCGGCTGATCAAGTTCGGAGGCGCCCAGCGCGTTCTCTTCCTGGTCGACCGCGCCAACCTCGGCCGCCAAGCACTCAAGGAGTTCCAGCAGTACTCGACACCTGATGACGGTCGCAAGCTCACCGAGCTGTACAACGTCCAGCGTCTCAGTTCGAACAAGATCGACCCCGTTGCGCGAGTCGTCATTACGACCATCCAGCGCCTCTACTCCATGCTCAGAGGCGAGGAACAGCTAGAGCCCGAGCTGGAGGAGGGCTCGCAGTGGGACGAAGGGGCAGGCCTTGTCAGAGAGCCCGTGCCTGTCGTCTACAACCCGGCTATCCCCGTCGAGACCTTCGACTTCATCATCACCGACGAGTGCCACCGCTCGATTTACAACCTTTGGCGCCAGGTCTTGGAGTACTTCGATGCCTACATCATCGGCCTGACCGCCACGCCTTCGAAGCAGACTTTTGGCTTCTTCAACCAGAACCTGGTCATGGAGTACAACCATGAGCAGGCGGTGGCCGAAGGCGTAAACGTCGACTTCGACGTCTACCGCATTCGAACCCAGATCACGGCGCAGGGTGCCACTGTCGAGGCCGGCCTATGGGTTGATAAGCGTGACCGCCTCACGCGCGCCGTTCGCTGGGAGCAACTGGAGGACGACTTCACGTACGTGGCCTCTGCCCTTGACCGGGACGTCGTGGCGGCGGACCAGATTCGCACCGTCATTCGAACGTTTCGCGACCGCGTCTGCTCTGAGATCTTCCCAGGCCGCACTGAAGTGCCTAAGACGCTGATCTACGCCAAGGACGACAGCCACGCCGACGACATCGTCCAGGTGGTGCGAGAGGAGTTCGGTAGGGGCAACGAGTTCGCGGAGAAGATCACCTACCGCACGGGGACGCTGCGGCAGACGGTGAGGCAGCAGCAGCCGGACGGCTCCGAGATCGACGTAACCGTCTACAAGTCGGGCGGTGTCAGCGCGGAGGAGCTGCTGCAGGCGTTCCGCAATGCTTACTACCCTCGCATCGCCGTCACGGTCGACATGATCGCCACGGGAACGGACATCAAGCCCATCGAGGTCGTGATGTTCATGCGCGCCGTTAAGAGCCGCACCTTCTTCGAGCAAATGAAGGGCCGCGGCGTGCGCGTGGTCAACGACACCGACTTTCAGGCTGTCAACCCGAACGACGTCAACGACCGCCCCGTGAGCAAGACCCACTTCGTCATCGTCGACGCGGTCGGCGTGACGGAGCACGAGTTGCAGGACTCGCAACCGCTGGAACGCCAGCCGACAGTGTCCTTCGATCGCCTCCTGCAGACGATCTCTTACGGCAACGTCGATCCGGATGTTCTGTCCTCGCTGGCCGCCCGTCTCGCCCGTCTCGACCGCCGCATCGGCGAGCCGGAGCGCAAGCTTCTGGAGGACACATCCGGCGGCCTAACTCTGAGGTCGATTGCATCCGGCATCGTCGAGGCCCTCGACCCGGACCGCCAGATCGAGTTTGCTCGCACCCAGGAAGGCCTACCGCCCGACGCGTCCCCAGACGAAGCTCAGGCAAAGAGAGCCAGCGCAGTGCTCCTACGCGAGGCAGCGGCGCCCCTGGCGAGTAACCCTACATTTCGAAACCTTCTACTTGAGGTTCGGCGCCGAACCGAGCAGACCCTTGACACGGTCAGCCCGGACGTGCTGCTTGGCGCCGGCATGTCCGATGAGGCGCGCGAAAGGCAGCGCCAAATTGTCCAATCATTCGAGCAGTTCCTACGGGCGCATCGCGACGAGATCACGGCGCTGCAAGTGCTCTTCAGCCGGCCTTATGTCCAACGGCTTCGGCCAGTGCAGATCAAAGAGCTTGCAGACGCCCTGCAGAAGCCGCCTCTGTCGCTCGACAGCGAGCGAATCTGGCAGGCCTACGCCGCGCTAGACCGATCCCGCGTGCGCGGTTCAGCCCGACGCATCCTGACCGACGTGGTAGCGCTGGTTCGGTTCGCCCTTCAGCAAGACGAGGCCCTGGTCCCGTTCCCGGACGCCGTAGCATCGCGCTACCGCGAGTGGCTGGAGCGTCAAGAGGCCCTGGGACGGCACTTCACCGACGAGCAGCGCTGGTGGCTCGACGCCATCAAGGACGCGATCGCCGCGAGCTTCGCCGTCGAGCTGGAAAGCTTCGACTACGCTCCCTTTGTTCAGCGCGGCGGCGCCGGCAGAGCTTACCAGGTCTTTGGGGCCCAGTTCGAATCGTTGCTCGAAGAGCTTAACCGGGAGCTTGTCGCGTGAAGGATGTTGACTTGCCGAACGGCTGGGCAGCGGCTGGCTTGGGCGAAATAGCAGGCGTGAATCCTCGCACCTTCCGGACCGACGTGACACCTGACACCGAAGTGTCGTTTGTGCCGATGGCGGCGGTGGAGGCTGGCTCGGGACTACTCGACGCGTCTGACATTCAGCTGTGGGGCGACCTGGCAAGAAGGAGTTACACGCGCTTTGCAGAAGGTGATGTGCTATTCGCGAAGATCACGCCGTGCATGGAGAACGGAAAATTTGCACTCGCGAAGGGACTCAAGAACGGCGCCGGAGTTGGCTCCACAGAGTTTCACGTTATCCGATGCCCGTCAGGGCTCCACACAAAGTACATCCTCTACTTCCTCCTCCAAGAGTCGGTGAGGAAGCGCGCTAGGGCTGTCATGGCGGGAGCAGTGGGGCAGATGCGCGTACCAGCCGATTTCTTGTTTGAGCTGGCTATCCCTGTTCCGCCTGCTGCGGAGCAGGAGCGCATCGTGGCGGAGATCGAGAAGCAGCTGACGCGCCTCGATGCCGCCGTGGCGGCGCTGCAGCGGGTGCGGGCGAACGTCAAGCGCTACCGTGGGGCGGTTCTGGAGGCGGCCTGCGAAGGCACGCTGGTGCCACAACACGCGAGCGACGAGCCAGCTGAGAGATTAGTGGAGCGCATCCTCACCGAGCGGCGCGCCAACGTGGAGACCAGTCCCGCTGCCAAGCGCAAAGAGCTGAAAAGAGCGTGGGATGACGAACAGCAAGCCTTGGACACAAGTGAATTGCCGACGTTGCCGAAGGGGTGGTGCTGGGCGCGCGCTGAGCAAATCTGCGAGGCGGTTTCTAGCGGTTCAACACCCTCGGCCGACAAAATGTACAGCGGAAGTGGCGAGGTCCCGTTCATCAAAGTCTACAATCTGACCTTCGACGGAACCCTCGACTTCGGTACGAAGCCGACGTTCATTACGAAGCACACTCACTTAAATCAACTTGGACGCTCGCGGTCATTCCCCGGGGATGTCTTGATGAACATCGTGGGACCACCCTTGGGGAAAGTTTCGATTACTCCGGACTTTCATCCTGAATGGAATATCAATCAGGCCATCGTTTCCTTCCGTCCTTCGAAAGGTCTGGACCACAAATATCTAAGCTATGCGCTGTTGAGCGGCGACACACAGAGACGGCTGCAAAGAACCGCAAAGGCAACGGCAGGGCAATTCAATCTGGCCGTGACGACCTGTCGGCGGCTGGCTCTTCCTGTCCCCCCCGTTTCGGAGCAACGCCTCATCGTGGCTGAAGTCGAGCGAAGGCTCTCGGTAGTCGAGTCACTGGAGGACGCGGTCGAGAACGGCCTGAAGCGCGCCGAGCGGCTGCGTCAGTCGGTCCTCAGGCGCGCCTTCGAGGGTCGGCTCGCACCACAAGACCCGGACGACGAGCCGGCTTCAGTATTGCTAGAGCGCATCCGAGAAGAACGTCAGAAGGACCCCGCCTTCGTCAGAGCACGAGTCCGACGAGTTCGGCGTGAGCGCGTGCAGCTGCCGCTAGGGGGGATGGGCCATGACGAGAAACGGCAACGGGAACGGGAACCACTCCCAGCAGATCGTCCAGAGGCTGTGGAACTACTGCAGCATCCTGCGGGATGACGGCCTTTCCTACGGCGACTACGTTGAGCAGCTGACCTACCTGCTGTTTCTCAAGATGGCCCACGAGCGCACCGGCCCGCCCTGGAACGCACCCTCAGTGGTTCCGGCCGGCTTAGACTGGCTTAGCCTTCTGAAGCTTGATGGCGCTGAGCTTGAGACACACTACCGCCACCTCCTGGAGGAGTTGGGGAAAGCCGGCGGTATGCTGGGTATCATCTTCCGCAAGGCGCAGAGCAAGATTCAGGACCCGGCTAAGCTGCGACGCCTGATCGTCGACCTCATCGACCGCGAGCAATGGATGACATTGGACGCCGACGTGAAGGGCGACGCGTATGAGGGCCTCCTCGAGAAGAACGCCCAGGACATCAAGGGCGGCGCCGGCCAGTACTTCACGCCGCGGCCTTTGATCCAGGCCATGGTCGACTGCGTCCATCCCCGTCCAGATGAGACCATCGGCGACCCGGCTTGCGGCACGGGAGGCTTCTTGCTGGCCGCCCACAACTTCATCGTCGAGCACAACCCTCACATGGACTCGGACCAGTTGCGTCGGCTCAAGCTGGAGAACCTGCACGGCGTCGACATCGTCGACAGCGTGGTCCGGCTTTGTGCTATGAACCTCTTGCTGCATGGCATCGGACCAAGCGCTGACGAGGCGCCGTCTCCGGTTGAAAGAATAGACAGCCTCGCTCTCGATTTAGGCCGGCGTTACGACCTCGTCCTTACAAATCCGCCTTTCGGGCGCAAGTCCAGCGTTCTGGTTGTCAACGATGAAGGGGAAACGGAGCGAGAGCACTTGACAGTCGTTCGGGAGGACTTCTGGGCAACAACCAGCAACAAGCAGCTGAACTTCCTGCAGCATGTCCACACGATGCTCAAGATCAATGGCCGCGCTGCCATCGTCGTGCCTGACAACGTCCTCTTCGAGGGCGGCGCCGGCGAGACAGTCAGGCGTCGACTGCTGCAGCAGTGCGACGTCCACACCCTGCTGCGTCTCCCGACCGGCATCTTCTACGCGCAGGGTGTCAAGGCTAACGTGCTGTTCTTCGACAAGCGCCCCGCGAGTGCAACCCCGTGGACGAAGGAGCTTTGGATATACGACCTTCGCACGAACATGCACTTCACCCTGAAGACCAATCCCCTGAAGCGCGAGGACCTCGACGACTTCGTTGCCTGCTACGACCCCGAGAACCGACACGACCGCAAAGCGACATGGTTAGAGAACAACCAGGCCTTCAGGTGGCGGCGCTACAGCTACGAAGAGCTGATTCAGCGCGACAAGGCCAGCCTTGACATCTTCTGGCTCCGCGATGAGAGCCTCGAAGACGCCACAAACCTCCCGGAGCCAGACGAGATCGCTGCTGAGATCATCGAGGACCTGCGGGCGGCTCTAGAGCAGCTAGAGGCCATCCAGACAGATCTCGCTGTGGTTAATCCAGCCGAGTGAGCCTCGCCGGGACCGACGGCTTGCTAGTCCGTTGGCAGCCTAACGGAGCTGCTCGAGGGCGAGCAGTCAACTGTCACATGGCCGGCGGATAACCCTGCGACCAGAATTTGCGAGCCTGTTCTGTGCCCCGTAATCCACCTCTCGCCTGTACCAGTCCTAAGCGGCTCAAGGATCTCGGGGAAGCCCACTCACCGACATCTGAACCGACACTTATCAGCCATGCGATCTTCGCTGGTGCGATTCTGATATACTTCTCAATCAGAACGAACGTGCTCCAGCGTGAGCTGGACGGTGGAGTATTGACTTGACCTTCCACGAGGACGCGTGCACGCATTTTCGACTAGTAGGGCGCCCTCGGCCCGCTTGGAGAACTCCTCAATTCGGAGCTCTCGGTGCGGTGGCTATGCACTGGAGCCTTTCTCCTGAGACTCCAACGGTTGTGAGCATCCCGACAGGCAGTGGTAAGACAGCCCTAGCTATGGCGGCGCCATTCCTCCTGGAGGAACCGCCAACCCGAATTCTTGTCGTCGTTCCTACTCGGGCACTTCGGGAACAGATGACAGCCAACTTCCAAAACTGTGCTGTGTTGAGGAGAGTCGGCGCACTACCACCCGAAAGCGACTTTGACAGCAATCCAACTGTAGTTGAGATTACAGGTCGTGTTCGCGACTGGGGTTCATTAGAATCTGCCGACGTCGTGGTCGGGTTGCCCGACTCGATCAGTCCGGCGTACTACGAGGCAGAAGCCAAGCCGCCCCCGGACCTGTTCGACTTAGTGGTCATCGATGAAGCACATCATGCTCCGGCGCCAACATGGCTAAACATCCTGGAGCATTTCCAGGCAAGAGCCGTGCTTTTGACAGCGACGCCCGTGAGACGAGACGGGAAGAGGATTCCCGGCGAGCTTGTTTTTCATTACCCGCTGAGACGGGCACTCGACGAGGGACTCTATCAATCGGTCACACCTAAGCTACTTGAGTTGCAGGACCCAGCTGATCGTACGGAGGCTGATGCTGCGATCGCTAGCGCGGCCTCAGAGGCATCGAGGAGTGCCGGCCATCAGTCCAGCGTTCTGCTAGTGCGGGCTTCCTCTATTAGCCGGCTCCAAAGTCTCAAGGAGGTCTACCGTGCGGAGGGAGTCGCCCTAACCCTGCTTCACAATCGCCTCGGCGCCCAAGTACAGCAACAGATTCGCGAGGGTCTTTTGTCCGGTGCCATTCGTGCCGTTGGTGTGGTAGGGATGTTGGGTGAAGGATTCGATCTACCTTCTCTTCGAATCGTGGCTTACCACGACAAACACAAGTCGTTGCCCGCAACGATCCAGCTCATCGGACGCTTAGCCCGTGTACATCCCAGCTTTCCTCAGTCCTCAATTCTCATTACGGCTCGGGATATCGATGTCTTCCCTGAGCTGCGGGGGGTCGTTCGAGACTTGTATGACGAGGATGCAGACTGGGCCGACGTGCTACCCGGAATAATTGACGACCAAATCCAGCGTGAACGTGAGGATCGAGCGTATGCCAATGCATTCGGTGGCGTCCATGCGCAGGTTCTTCCCGACCGACTCCAACCGCTGCAACGCTCTATCGTCTATGAGATTGCCGACACGACCTGGAGGCCCACATTCAGTGGCGGGACAATTCCCCCGCAGTTGATTGTTGGCGAATCGCTTGGCGGAGGGCGCATCGTTTACTCGGGCGTTGAGCCGAACGGCGAGACTCTTGTTATCGCACTGCAGCACACTTCTCAGCCGCGGTGGTCGAGCGATCCCGGGCTCGTTGAAACCACATTTGCTTTGCACTTGATATCCTTCCGTGCATCACCACGAACGGACCAGCCTGGCCTCCTATTCTTCAACACAAGCGACCAGTCCACTCATACAGAGCTGAGAGAGATTCTAGACCTCGAAGAAGTCGCGCAGCCGGCAAGCCCAGAGCGCATCGGCCAGTACCTTGATGGACTGGAGCGCCGCTCAGTTTCAGCTGTCGGGATGAGGTCTACTAATGCTGCCAACCGAGGCACGACCGCTTACAAGAATCACCTCGGCGCCAGTGTCGATCGCGGCTTGAGGGCAATCGATATGACGCGAAACGCGCTGGGGCACGTCAATATTCAGATTACGGATGGCTACGGCTCCTCCAACGCCGGGGCAGCACTGGAGAAGGCCAAGCTCTGGGTTACCCGGTATGCGCCTCTCCGTGGCTTCGACGAGTGGGTTGACCAGACTGCAGCGCTGCTATGGTTCGCAAGGACATCAATGTCTGGACCTCTCTTGCCCGCCCTCAACCGAGGCACGACCCTGCTAGATTGGCCGCCTGTTGCTGCTCTTGCCGCCGAGTCGCACCCGGCGCTCCTTGGGCTTGGTTTCGAGGCTGTCACGGGCGATGGGGAGCTGGTTAGTTTTGAGGATATCGAACTGTATGTGTCGGAGGATCCGCTCGATCTCCTCGATGGGAGTCCGCAGACCACGGGCCTACCTATCGTCGCAATTAGGCACAACCGTGACGCCGGGGCTGAAGAAGTGCTGTGGCAAGGACACATGCGGATAGACGGTACTTTCACTGGTGCCGATCTTCTAGTTCGCCGTGGCCACGGCGCAACCACATCAATCGTCGAGCTATTCAATGAATTCCCACCAACTGTCTACTTTCTAGACGGAACAACAGTCGTAGGGCACGTTGCTTACTTACTAAACCGTACTGGCCAGCTCATCGATCCCGACGAGATTGTCCCGGTTGACTGGACGGGCGTTGATATAACGGCAGAGACTGACCAGACGGCTCTAGCGCACGGCACCGGTGAGAAGTCTGTACATAAAGGTCTCATCGAGTGGCTCAGCGCACAACCGCGCCGAGGAATCAACCGCTGGATCGTTTTCAATGATGGGTCAGGGGAAATCGCGGACGTACTGGTTATCGAGCCTCTCTTCACCGGCGAAGTAAGCCTGGGGTTATGGCACGCCAAGGCTTCGACCAGCAGAGAAGCTGGCTTACGAATCAACGAGGTACAAGTTGTCGTGGCTCAGGCGATTCGGTCGAGGCGCTGGTTTCCGTCACTGAGCCTTTGGTCGGAGCTTGGCGAGCGACTGCGGGAACGTCGAAACCCCAAGGCTGTCATAGTTGGAGAGGGCGACGCACCTGCTCTGCTCGATCAGTACCTGGGGATCGCCCCGCCCCCTGACGAGGATTTTCGCACGTGGATTCAGCGACCACCAATAATTCGTGGTCGCATCGGAGTGGTTCAACCCGGCTTGTCCAAGGCGCGTGCGCTTGCCGAGCGGAATGACGGTACCGAGTCAGGTGTTTGCCAGCTAATCATGGTCTTAGATGACATCGCGACACCGGAGGGCTTCGAGATCCGAATTGTCGGGTCGTCTTAGCGAGGCCTCAACTCTCTACTCGGCGGCAACGGATACCCAGTCCGTTGGGGAGCGGACCATTAGGATTGGTACTCAGTCGGTCATGGACGATCTTGGCGAACGGCTGTTCAAGTAACAAGATCAAACGATTGTGTTTCGAGGTCCGAGCTGGGCACCTGGGTGGATAGTGAGCGCAGCTTACAAAATCTGCTGCTCTCCTTCATCT
>DATBWN010000011.1:0-4346 GCA_036514755.1 Dehalococcoidia bacterium
GGAGTTCGGCCGCGCCCTCGTCCCCGGGCCGTTCATACCCAACTGCGTCGCCACCATCGCCCTGCTGGAGGCGGCGGACGAGGCCCAGAAGCAGGCGCACCTGCCGGCCATCGCCAGCGGGCGCCAGGTCTGGACGCTCGCCTTCACCGAGCCCTCGGCCCGCTTCGACGCGGCCGGTGTCCGCCTCGCGGCGCAGCGGGACCCTTCGACTTCGCTCAGGGTAGGCGGGGACGGCTACGTCCTCAACGGCACGAAGCTCTTCATCCGCGACAGCCATGTCGCCGACAAGCTGGTCGTCGTCGCGCGGACGGGCCCTTCGACCCTTCGACCAGGCTCAGGGCAGGCTTCGGCCGAGGACGGCGTCTCGCTGTTCGCCGTCGACGCCGGCGCGGCGGGCGTCCGCCACACACCGGTGCGCACGATCGCCTCCGACAAGCAGAACGAGGTCAGGTTCGAGAACGTGCGCGTGCCGGCGGCCGCCCGCCTCGGCGAGGAGGGGCGGGCCTGGCCGGTCTTCCAGCGCATCGCCAACAAGGCGACGGTGCTGGAGTGCGCCTACCTCGTCGGGCTGTCGCAGCAGGCGTTCGACATCACGGTCAACTACACGAAGGAGCGCAACCAGTTCGGCCGGCCCATCGCCTCCTTCCAGGCGCTGCAGCACAAGGCGGCCGACATGGCGACCGACGTCGACGGCTGCCGCTACATCACCTACAAGGCTGCCTGGGCCGTCGCCGAGGACGAGCCGGACGCCGACGAGCAGGTGCACGTCGCTAAGGCCTGGGTCAGCGATGCCAGCCGCCGCGTCGTCGCCAACGCCCAGCAGATGCACGGCGGCATCGGCTTCACGAAGGACTACAAGATCCAGCTCTACTTCCGGCGCCAGAAGGCGGCCGAGCTCGCCTGGGGCGATGCCGACTTCCACCGCGAGGGGCTGGCGCAGGCGCTGGGCATCTAGAAGGGCACGGAGATGAAGCTCACCGACTCACCCGAAGAGGCCGCCTTCCGCTGGGAGGTGCGCGAGTTCCTGGAGAAGGAGCTGCCGGAGAGGATTCGCGTCCGCAGCCGCCTCATGGGCGGCGAAGGCCTCGGTGGCGGGCCGGAGGTGGCCGGCCGGCCCGAGGCGCGCTCTGGTGGGCAGGGCTTCCGCCTCGAGGGCGGCCTCTTCGGCCAATGGCGCGAGAAGCTGGCTGAGCGGGGCTGGATCGCCCCCGCCTGGCCGAAGGAGTACGGCGGCGCCGGCCTGACGACGATGCAGCAGTTCATCCTGAACGAGGAGTTCGCCGAGGCGGGCGCGCCGCCTATCGGCAGCATGGGCGTGACGATGGTCGGGCCGACGCTCATCGTTCACGGCACGGAGGAGCAGAAGGCGCAGCACCTGCCGAAGATCCTCCGCGGCGAGGCGATCTGGTGCCAGGGCTTCAGCGAGCCCGGCTCTGGCTCCGACCTCGCCTCCCTCCAGACGCGTGCCGTCCGCGACGGCGACGACTACGTCATCAACGGCCAGAAGATCTGGACTTCGGGCGCCCAGACGTCGAACTGGATGTTCATGCTCGCCCGCACCGACCCGGAGGCGCCGAAGCACCGCGGCATCACCTACTTCCTCCTCGACTTCACGAGCCCGGGCATCACCGTCCAGCCCCTGATCCAGATGTCGGGCGCGGCCGGCTTCAACCAGGTCTACTTCGATAACGTCCGCGTCCCGGCCAGGAACGTCGTCGGCGAGGTCAATCGCGGCTGGTACGTCGGCACGACGACGCTGGACTTCGAGCGCTCCGGCATCGGCAGCGCCGTCGGCGTGCGCAAGACGGTCGAGAGCCTGATCCGTTGGGCGAAAGAGCACGCTGAGAGCGACCAGTCGACGACGGCGCGCAACCCCCTCGTCCGCTACGAGCTGGTGGACCGCTACATCGAGGCGACCGTCGCCAGGATGCTCTCCTACCGCATCGTCGACATGCAGAGCCGGGGCATGATCCCCAACGCGGAGGCCTCCATCGCGAAGCTGTTCTCGACGGAGCTGACGCAGCGCATCGCCCGCACGGCGATGAAGATGGTGGGCCTCTACGGCCTCGCCTGGGACCGAGAGTCGTCCTACTCGCCCAGCCGGGCGGAGTACTCGCGCGGCTACGTCAACTCGGTGGGCCAGACGATCGCCGGCGGCACGAGCGAGATCCAGCGCAACATCATCGCCCAGCGCGGCCTGGGCATGCCGCGCGACTAGGGGCGGCGCTCGCCAGCGTCATGGCCTCCGGCCCGCTGAACGGCATACGCATCCTCGAGTTCGGCCAGATCATCGCCGGCCCGCTGGGCTGCCAGCTGCTCGCCGACCTGGGCGCGGAGGTCGTCAAGGTCGAGCCGCCGGAGGGCGAGCCCTGGCGCCTCAACGTCCAGTTCATGCCCCACGAGTCGAAGGTCTTCCAGGAGCTGAACCGGGGCAAGAGGTCCCTCGCCATCGACCTCTCGCAGCCCGAGGGGCGGGAAGCCGTGCACCGGTTGGTGAGGACGATGGACGTCGTCGTCATCAACTACCGGCCGGACGTAGCAGAGCGCTTGGGAATCGACTACGAGACGCTGTCGGCGATCAGGCCCGACCTCGTCTACGTCGATAGCACAGCCTTCGGCCGCAAGGGGGCGATGGCCGACCGCCCCGGCTACGACATCGTCATCCAGGCGGTGTCCGGCCTGATGGCCACGACGGGCAAGGTGGACGAGCGCGGCCTGCCCATCGTGACGCCGCCGGCGCTCGCCGACACGACGACCGGCTACGCCATCGCCGCCGGCGTCTGCGCCGCGCTCTTCCACCGGGCGATGACCGGGCAAGGCCAAAGGGTCGAGACGTCGCTGCTGATCAACGCTCTGACCATCCAGGCGGGCGGCTCCTGGAGCTTCTCCTCCCTGCCGGCGGCCGACGCCCGCGAGCGGGCAAGGCTGGCCGCGCTTCACGAGAGGGCGCGGGCGGAGGGGATGAGCTACGCGGAGCTCCTCGCCGCGCGGAGCGCCGCCCTCCGGCCGGTCGGCAACATCTACTACCGCTGCTTCCTGACCAGCGACGGCGTCATCGCTGTGGGCGCCCTCTCCGCCTCGCTGCGGGCGAAGGTGCGCGCCGTCCTCGGAGTCGAGCACAACCGTGACGAGCCCGGCTACGACCCCTGGGACCCGGGGCAGCAGGAAGCCGACCGCAAGCTGATCGCGCTCGTCGAGCAGAAGATCCGCGCCCGTTCGACCGAATACTGGGAGCGCACCTTCGAGGCGGGCGGCGTGCCCGTGAGCCCGGTGAACTTCGTCCAGGAGCTCATCGACCACCCCCAGCTGCTGGCGAACGACTACGTGGTGAAGCTGAACCACGAGCTGTCGGGGCCGCAGTGGCTGGCGGCGCCGCCCTGGAAGATGAGCGTCACGCCGCCGCAGCCGCAGGGCGCCTCGCCGCCGCTGGGCCGGGATACGGACGCCGTGCTGGCGTCGGCGGGCTACAGCGCCGGGCAGATCGAGGCGCTGCGACGGGCCGGCGTCGTCCGCTAGGCGGTCAGCGTCTCGACCTTGACCCTTCGATCGGCGCAGGCGATCCTAGGTTCGGTCTGGTCTGCGGCCCGACTGTCGTACTTTAGCCCGGGAGGCTGAGTGAGCCTACCTCCGTCCGCGACGCGCCTGACTCCGCCGGTGCGTCGCGCCGTCACCGCCCTCATCTGGCTGCTCCTCGGCGCCGCCGTCGTCGTCAGCGCCGTCCTGGCCTTCACCGTCTCCGTGGACGAAGCCGGCGACGCGACGCGGGAGGTGCTGTTCAACGTCGGCCACCGGCTGCGCTGGCTGCTTTACGCCGGCTCGGCCGCCGTCTTCGTCTTCCTCGCCCTCGGGCCCTTACGACGAGCGCGCGTCTGGCGCCTCGGCCGGGCAGAGAAGCGCTGGGACCGCGCCTGGGAGCGCTCCAAGGTCTTCCTCGTCTACGGCGTTGGCCAGGGCCGCCTGCCAAACGACCTCTACGCCGGCGTCATGCACCTCTTCATCTTCTGGGGCTGGGTCGTGCTCTTCATCGGCACGCTGGTCCTGGCCGTGCACGCCGATGTCGTCTACTTCCTGGAGGGGCGCGTCTACCTCGCGTACTCGGCGGTCCTCGACGTCTTCGGCCTCCTCGCCCTGACGGGCCTGCTCATGGCCATCCTGCGACGCGCGCTGCTGAGGCCGCCGCGACTGCGCCTGGGCAGCCTCTGGGACGACGCCGCCCTGCTCTGGCTGATGCTCGCCATCGTCGTCAGCGGCTTCCTCATCGAGGCGATGCGCGTCGGCGGCAACGAGCTGGCCGGCGGCGCGCTGCAGGCGCACGGCGCCACCTTCCTGGACGACCTGGGCATCGC
>DATBWN010000012.1:0-6268 GCA_036514755.1 Dehalococcoidia bacterium
GGCGAGCTGGCCGACCGCGACGCGGCCGTGATGCGGCGCTTCCTCGCCAACCGTTCCGGCAACTCCACTACGCAGAGCCTCGTCCGCGCGACCGGCACGAGCGAAGTCGACTACCTGAACGGCGAGATCGTCTTCTTGGGACGGCTGCACGGCGTCGCCACTCCGGCCAACGAGGCGTTCCAGGACTACGGCAACCGCCTCGCCCGCGAGAAGGCGGCGCCCGGCAGCGTCAGCGCCGCAGAGATGCGCCGCGAGATCGCCCGCCGGGCGGCGGCTCCGCGAGCGTCTACGGCCTGACGGCTCATCGCCGAACGCCCGCGTTAGGCTATCCTAGAAGGCGCTCGCGGCGGGGCGCAGGAGAAAGGTCATGGTCGAGACGGCACGGGTGGAGATCAGGGGCCCCGTGGAGGGGCGCGCTGCCGAGGTGCTGACGCCGGAGGCGCTCGAGTTCGTCGCTGAGCTCCAGCGGCGCTTCAACCCGACGCGCAAGCAGCTCCTAGGTCGTCGCGCCGAGCGCCAGGCTCGCTTCGACGCCGGCGAGCGGCCCGACTTCCTGCCCGAGACGAAGTCGGTGCGCGACGACGCCTCGTGGCGCGTCGCGCCGGCGCCGGCCGACCTGCAGGACCGTCGCGTCGAGATCACGGGGCCGGCGGAACGCAAGATGGTGATCAACGCCCTGAACTCGGGCGCCCGCGTCTTCATGGCCGACTTCGAGGACGCGAACACGCCCAGCTGGCAGAACATGGTCGAGGGCCAGGTCAACCTCATCGACGCCGTCCGGCGCCGGATCGAGCTCCGCCAGGAAGACGGCCGCGTCTACCGCCTGAACGAGAGAACAGCGGTGCTTCTGGTGCGGCCGCGCGGCTGGCACCTGGACGAAAAGCACGCCCTCGTTGACGGGGAGCCGGTCTCGGCCAGCCTGTTCGACTTCGGCCTTTACTTCTTCCACAACCGTGCCGCCCTCAAGGAGCGCGGCACCGGCCCCTACTTCTATCTGCCGAAGCTCGAGAGCCACCTCGAGGCGCGCCTCTGGAACGACGTCTTCAGCTTCGCGGAGCAGCGCCTGGGCGTGGCCCACGGCAGCATCAAGGCCTGCGTCCTCATCGAGACGGTACTCGCCGCCTTTGAGGTCGAGGAGATTCTCTACGAGCTGCGCGACCACTCGGCGGGCTGCAACGCCGGGCGCTGGGACTACATCTTCAGCGTCAACAAGAAGTTCCGCCGCTGGCCGGAGCTGCTCCTGCCGGACCGCGCCCAGATCACCATGACGGCGCCCTTCATGCGCTCCTACACGGAGCTGCTGGTGAAGAGCTGCCACAAGCGCGGCGCCCACGCCATCGGCGGGATGGCGGCCTTCATCCCCAGCCGCCGCGACCCGGAGGTCAACGCGACTGCCCTCACGCGCGTACGCGAGGACAAGCTGCGCGAGGCCAGCGACGGCTTCGACGGCACCTGGGTGGCGCACCCCGACCTCGTGCCCGTGGCGACGGAGGTCTTCGACGACGTCCTGGGCGAGCGGCCAAACCAGCTGGAGCGCCAGCGCCCGGAGGTCAGCGTTGTCGCGAGCGACCTCCTGAGCTTCGCCGCGACGCCCGGCCAGGTCACGGAGGCGGGGCTGCGCCAGAACGTCAGCGTCGGCATCCAGTACATCGAATCGTGGCTACGCGGCGTCGGCGCCGCCGCCATCTTCAACCTGATGGAGGACGCGGCGACGGCGGAGATATCGCGGTCGCAGGTCTGGCAATGGCTGCAGCGCGGCGCCCGTCTCGCGGACGGGCGGCCGGTGACGCGCGAGCTCGTCCGCCGCGTGGTCGACGAGGAGCTTGCGAAGCTGCCGGCGGGCGAGCCGGGGCGTCGCTTCGCCGAGGCGCGGGCGATCTTCGAGAAGGTCTCGCTGGCCGACGAGTTCGTCGAGTTCCTCACCTGGCCGGCGTACGAGTACATCGACTGAGCCATTAGCATGGCGGCAATAGGCTGCCGCGTAACGCAAGGTGCGTCTCGTCCCCGCTCGTCCTGAGCCTGTCGAAGGACGAGCGACCGTTCCCAGGGGAGGAACCATGAGCGATCCTCGACCTCGCTGCGAATGGGCGACCGGCGACCCCCTGGCCGTCGCCTACCACGACGAGGAGTGGGGCGTGCCTTCCACGGACGACGCCCACCTCTTCGAGATGCTCACGCTGGAGGGCGCCCAGTCCGGCCTCTCCTGGATGACGATCCTGCGCAAGCGCCAGGGCTACCGCCGCGCCTTCGCCGGCTTCGACGCGGCGAAGGTAGCCCGCTACGACGAGAGAGATGTCGAGCGGCTGCTGCAGGACGCCTCCATCGTCCGCAACCGCGCCAAGATCGAGTCGACCATCGCCAACGCGCGCGCAGTGCTCGCCTTACATGGCGAGTTCGGGGGCCTGGCGCGCTACCTCTGGTCCTTCCAGGGAAGGACGCCCCTGCAGAACCGCTGGCAGCGCCTCGGCGAGCTGCCGGCCGAAACGGCGGAGTCGCGGGCGATGAGCGAGGACCTGAAGCGCCGCGGCTTCCGCTTCGTCGGGCCGACGACCTGCTACGCGATGATGCAGGCCGTCGGCATCGTCAACGACCACGTCGAGAGCTGCTATCGCTACCGCGAGCTCACCGCCCTGGCGAACGACTTCAAGGTTCCGTAGGCTCCGGGTCCAAGTCCCGCGTTCCCCTCTCCGCGCACGGAGAGGGGCGCGCTTCCCTTGACGCAAGGTCGGGTGACAACGCGGGGTGAGGTCGCTCAGCGCCTCGCCGCGAGGAGCCGGATCATCCCGTCCAGGGCGTCCAGGCTCGGCGTCGCGACGCCGGTGAGGCGGGCCAGCTCGACGACGGCGCCCGTGAGCGCCTCGACTTCCATCGGCCGGCCGGCCTCCAGGTCTTGCAGCATCGACGTCTTGTGCGCGCCGACGCCGCCGGCGCCCGCGAGGCGCGCGTCCACGTCGACGGCCATCCTCTCGCCCAGCGCCGCCGCGACGGCCTCTACCTCCACCATTACGGCGCGGGCGAAGGCGCGCGTCGCCGGCTGAGCGCAGATCTCCGCCAGCGTGGCGCGCGTCAGGGCGCTGAGCGGGTTGAGGGCAACGTTGCCCCAGAGCTTCAGCCAGATCTCGCGGCGGATGCGGCCGCGCAGCGGCGCCCGCAGGCCGGCGCCGACCAGCGCCCGCGCCAGCCGCACGGCGCGTTGGGAGCGCGTGCCGTCCGGCTCGCCGAGGCTGAAGCGGCTGTCCTCGACGTGACGGATGACGCCCGGCGCGACGACCTCGCACGCCGGGTAGACGACGCAGCCGATAACGCGCTGCGGGCCGATGGCCTGCCAGATGCGGCCGCCGGGGTCGACAGACTCGAGGCGGTGATCCTGCCAGGGACCGGGGAGCTTGTAGAAGTACCACCAGGGGATGCCGTTCTGGGCCGTGACGACGGCCGTCTCCGGCCCCAGCAGAGGCGTGATGGCGTCCAGCGCCGGCGTCAGCGAGTGCGCCTTCACCGTTAGGATGACGTAGTCCTGCGGCCCCGCCTCGCGGCCGTCGGCGAGGCAGCGCGGCCGCACGCGGTGCTCAGCCTCACCCTCGATGAGGCGCAGGCCGTCTTTCCGCATCGCCGCCAGGTGCGGCCCGCGGGCGATGAGCGTGACGTCCAGGCCGGCGAGGGCGAGCTTGGCGCCCAGGTAGCCGCCGATGGCGCCGGCGCCGAAGATAGCGAACTTGGTTGTCATTGCGAGGCTCGCTGCCAGCGAGCCGTGGCAATCTCGTCGCCCCGGCCGGGATTGCTTCGCTTCGCTCGCAAAGACAGATCAGTCCCCCCGAACCCTTAGTGTTGACAGCCCCAGCTTCTCTGCCAGGCCGATGCGCTGCACCTTGCCCGTGGGGCCTTTCGGGATGTCCGGCAGAATGAGGATCGTCTTCGGCACCTTGAAGTCGGCCAGGTGGCGGGCGGCGTGCTCGCGGAGCTCGCGCTCGTCGGCGGAAGCGCCCTCGTGGAGAACGACGGCGGCCGCGACCTCCTCGCCCAGGCGCTTGTGCGGCATCGCAAACGCCACGGCCTGCGCGACGGCCGGATGCTGAAGGAGGACCTCGTCCACCTCGCGCGGGCTCACCTTCTCGCCGCCGCGGTTGATGATCTCCTTGATGCGGCCCGTGAGGAAGAGGTAGCCGTCCTCGTCCACGTAGCCCTGGTCGCCGGTGCGGAACCAGCCGCTGGTGAAGGACGCCTCGTTCGCCTGCGGGTTGTTCTCGTAGCCGGCGGTGACGTTGCCGCCCTTGATGACGACCTCGCCCGTCCGGCCTGGGACCAGCAGGTCGCCCTCGTCGTCCATGATCGCGACATCGACGCCGGCGCCGCGGCCGACGGAGCCCGGCTTGCGCCCGCCGGGCGGCAGCGGGTTCGCCGCCATCTGGTGCGAGGCCTCCGTCATACCGTACGCCTCGATGACCGGCGCCCGGAAGGTCGACTCCAGCTCGGCCATGACGGTGGGCGGCAGCGCCGCCGACGAGGAGCGGACGAAGCGCAGGCGGCTGCGGGCGAGGACGTCGGCGTGGCGGGCGGCGCGGCTGAGGACGAGCTGGTGCATCGTCGGGACGGCCGTGTACCACGTGGGCTGCGCCTCATCCAGCCAGACGAAGAAGCGGAAGACGTCGAAGCCAGGTGTGCAGACGACGGAGCCGCCGGCGGCCAGCGACGAAAGGAGCGCCGCCATGAGGCCGTGGATGTGGAAGAGAGGCATGACGTTGAGGCAGCGGTCCTCAGCCGTAAGCGCCAGCGAGCGGATGATGCTCTGAGCCGAGATCGCCAGGTTGCGCTGCGTGAGGGGGACGATCTTCGGCCGCGCTGTGGTGCCGGAGGTGTGGAGGACGAGCGCAACGTCCTCCGGCGAGGCGAGGCGCGCCTCCGCTGCCTCGACCGCGACGCCGTCGCGCAGGAGCAAGTAGCGCCCCGGCTCGCCGACGAGGGACAGGCGCTGCGCCTCTCTGGGCGCGGCGGCGTGGGCGGCGGGGACGCCGTCTGGCAGAGTGATGAGAGCCTTCGCGCCGAGATCGTCCAGGTAGAAGCGGAACTCCTCCTCTCGATAGGCCGGGTGGAGGGGCGCCGCCGTGGCGCAGCCGGCGACGGCGAGGAAGGCGATGGCCGCCGCCGGGCCGTTGGGCAGGACGATGCCGACGCGGTCGCCGGGGCCGATGCCGCAGGCGGCCAGCTGGCCGGCCAGTCCCCGCACCTGGCGGCGCAGCTCGGCGAAGGTTAGCGCCGGGCCGCCCGGCGTAAGGATGGCCGGCGCGTCGTCCTCGCCGGCGGCGAGCAGCTCAGGGATGGTCGTTGTCATCGTCGCCTCATCTGCTGGGAGTGCCGCCCCGATGATACCAGGCGATCGTACGATCCTTGCGAGGAGGGTGGGTCGGTTTGAGGTCCGTTCGTCCTGAGCTTGTCGAAGGACGATTGGTCAACCAGGAAGCGTGGTTCGACAGGCTCACCACGAACGTGGGGGTGTGGCTAGCTGTCTGGAATGACACCCCACTCGTAATGGCAGCTCGATTGACACCATTGAGCGACGGGCCGGATGATCGCGCCGATGACGAGCGAGGGCGCGAGCAGGACGGCGGCGCCGCGGCGCGGCCCCGTCTTCGGGTCGAGGTACGCCGTGGCGACGGACCACCCGCTCGTGTCGCTGGCGGCGATGAATGTGCTGCAGCGCGGCGGCAACGCCGTCGACGCGGCCATCGCGGCCGCCTTCGTCAACGTCGTCACGAAGCCGGACTGCGTCCACCTGGGCGGCGACGCCTTCAGCCTCATCTGGCGCCGGCGAACGAACGAGGTCGACTGCCTGAACGCGGGCGGCCGCGCTCCCCACGGCGCCACGCTCAGCCTCTTCGCGGACGGCATACCAAGCCTCGGCGCGCGGGCGAGCACCGTCCCCGGCCTCGTGGACGCGCTGCTGGAGCTGCACGTAACCTACGCCACACTGCCCCTGGAGGCGCTGCTGGCGCCGGCTGTCCACCATGCCAAGGAGGGCTTCCCCGTCTCGCAGCGCCTGAGCCGGCTAATGGCGACGCTGGCCGAAGACGCCAGCCCTCAGAGCGCCGAGGCGCGGAGCGTGTTCCTCAAGGTAGGCGCCCCCTACGCTCCCGGCGAGACCCTGCGCCAGCCCGAGCTGGCGCAGACGCTGCGCCGCATCGCCGAGGACGAGCGGGAAGGCTTCTACGGCGGCGAGACGGCGGAGCGCATCGCGCGGGAGATGGCGGCCGCTGGCGGCCTCATCGACAAGGAT
>DATBWN010000013.1:0-2705 GCA_036514755.1 Dehalococcoidia bacterium
CGGCGGCGCCTTGCGCTCGAGGATCGACTTCTGGGTGCCGCGCCGGCGCGCCTCCTCGTCGCTCAGCGTGACGGACTGGATGCCGCCGATGAGGTCGGAGAGCGTCGGGTTGGCCATCAGGTTCTCCAGCGTGTTGCCGTGGGCCGTGCCGACCAGCTGGACGCCGCGCTCGGCGATGGTGCGCGCCGCCAGCGCCTCCAGCTCCGTGCCGATCTCGTCGATGACGATGACCTCCGGCATGTGGTTCTCCACCGCCTCGATCATCACGGCGTGCTGCATCTGGGGCCGCGCCACCTGCATGCGCCGGGCGGAGCCGATGGCCGGGTGGGGGATGTCGCCGTCGCCGGCGATCTCGTTCGACGTGTCGACGATGATGACGCGCTTGTTCATCTCGTCTGCCAGGACGCGCGCCACCTCGCGCAGCATCGTCGTCTTGCCGACGCCGGGCCGGCCGAGGAGGAGTACGCTCTCGCCCACGCGGATGATGTCCTCGATCGTGGCGATCGTGCCGAAGACGGCGCGGCCGACGCGGCAGGTGAGGCCGACGATGCGGCCGCGGCGATTGCGGATGCAGGAGATGCGGTGCAGCGTCCGCTCGATGCCGGCGCGGTTGTCCTCGCCGAACTCGCTGATGCGCGAGACGACGTACTCGATGTCGCTCTCCGTCACCTCGCGCTCGCTGAGCGCCACCTCGCGACCCGGGAAGCGCGCCTCCGGCAGCCGGCCGAGGTCCATGACCACCTCCAGCAGCTCGTGCTTGTCGGGCCGGAGGCGAATGGGGTCGCCGATGTGCGGCGCCAGCGAGTCGACGAGCAGGTCGAGGTCGTCCGTGATCGTGCGGCTCAACTCAGGCTCCCACCGCGTTCCGGGCGATGGCGGGCGTGAGCTTCGGCAGGCTCTGCGGCCGCGTCGTGCGGCGCACGAAGCAGACGAACTCGCCGCGCGCCTCGAAGCCGGCCTCCTCCAGCCGGGACGCGATGCCCGTCGCCGTCCGCGGCACGAGGGCGAACACGGGCGCTCCCTGGCCGGCGACAGCGCACACGGCCGCAGCGACTAGCGACGCCGTCTCCGGCAGCGCCTGCTCGTCCACCAGCAGGTCGACGGCGACGCCCGGGGGCAGGCGCGCCGCCCGCGCCCAAGCCCTGACCTCGCCGCCCTCTTCGCGCAGGAGCTGGGCGCCGTTCTTCAGCCAGCGCCTCTCCTGGGCGGCGTGCCACTCGCCGAAGGTGGCGGCCTCCGCCCGCCGCGTCGACTCCGGGGTCGTCGCGTTGTAGAGGCGGAAGAGGAGGTAGCTATCGGCGGGCTGCACGGGTCGCAGGGCGGTCAGGGCCGGCTCAGCTTCAGGACGGGCGGCGCGGGCGTAGAGCGTCTCCTCCTGGTAGGCGATGAAGCCCGCGTCGAGGACGACGGGCAGCAGCTCGCTGTCCGCGGCGAGGCGCAGGAAGAGCTTCTCGGCGCCGGCGCGCCCCACCTCGGCGATGGCGCACTCTAGCAAGCCGACGACGGCGTCCTGCGCCGGCGTCGCGTCGATGAGGTAGTCGACCTCCCAGGCTTGGCGGCTGCCGCGCCGCCTGGCGCCGACGAGGCCGCGCAGGCGCTGGCGCCGCACGCTGATCCAGGCGCTGCGCCCGCGCGAGAAGGCGAGGAACTTGTCCAGCACCAGCCCCAGCGGCCGCTGCGACTCCGCCGCGCCGACGCGCTCGCGCGGCCAGGCCTCGTTGCGGTAGCTGCGTCCCTGGTAGGTGACCAGGGCGAGGAGGTCGGTGGGCAGGACGGGCCGCGCTTCTTTCGTCATCGTCTACTTGACCGCGCTGCGCCCTGAGCCCGTCGAAGGGCTGGCCAGCGAGAGGAAGTAGCTGTGCAGGCGCGTGTCGTCGGTCAGCTCGGGGTGGAAGGCGGTCACCAGCAGGTGCCCCTGGCGCGCCGCGACGATGCCCTGCCCCTCCAAGCGGCCGAGCACCTTCACGGCGGGGCCGGCCTCGCGGACGAGGGGTGCGCGGATGAAGACGGCGTGGACGGGCGGGCCGGGCACTTCGTCGATGGCGATGTCCGTCTCGAAGCTGTCCACCTGGCGGCCGAAGGCGTTGCGCACCACCTCGATGTCCATGAGGCCCAGCGTCTCGCGGTCGAGGTCGCTCGCCCGCTTCGCCATGACTATCATGCCGGCGCAGGTGCCCCAGACGGGCCTGCGGGCAGCGAAAGCGCGGATCGGCTCGACGAGGCCGTAAAGGGCCATGAGGCGGGTAATCGTCGTGCTCTCGCCACCGGGGATGATGAGGGCGTCCAGGCCTTCGAGGTCGGCAGGCAGGCGCACCTCACGTGGTTCGGCGCCGAGGCGTTTGAGCACGGCCTCGTGCTCCGCGAAGTCGCCCTGCAGGGCCAGGACACCAACGGCGACCATCTATGTCAATTGTAGCGCAGGGCCACTAGCGTGGCGGCTTGGGGTTGCGCTGCTTGCCCGAGCTCCCGTGCATCACCTCAAAGGTAGTAATGAATTCCGGCGAACCGAGAAACATCCATCGATTTTGTCTATCAATTCGTAGGATGGAGGAATATACTGCGTGAGACAGGCATCCCCCAAGCCCAGATCTGCCAGCTTTCCTAAAGCCGACCCTTCTGTCCTTCAGGGCTACCTCTATGTTAGGTCAAGTCCGCGGCGAGCGGTCTCGACTCAGTTCGAGCGCTGGCGCAGCCGTGAGACCAGC
>DATBWN010000014.1:0-3455 GCA_036514755.1 Dehalococcoidia bacterium
CACATCGACGACGCCGGCCGGGCGCGCATGGTGGACGTGACGGCGAAGGACGAGACGGTGCGCGTCGCCGTGGCCAAAGGCCGCGTCGTGATGAAGCCGGAAACGCTGCGCCTGCTCTCGCGCGGCGAGATTGCCAAGGGCAACGTGCTGACCACGGCGCAGGTCGCCGGCGTCATGGCGGCCAAGCGCGCTCACGAGCTCATCCCCATGTGTCACCCGCTGCTCCTCAGCGGCATCGACGTGACGCTGGAGCCGGACGAGGCGGCGGGCTCCGTCGAGATCACGGCCACTGTGCGCACGACGGGCAAGACGGGCGTCGAGATGGAGGCGCTTGTCGCCGTGAGCGTCGCCGGGCTCACCGTCTACGATATGTGCAAGGCGGTCGACCGCGGCATGCGGCTGGAAGCAGTGCGACTGCTGCGCAAGTCCGGCGGCAAGAGCGGCGACTGGGCCGGCGACTAGATAGAGCGACCGGGCCTCCCCGCCACTGGTCGCCATGCTGTATTGTTGTGACGGAGGGGGACTGGGGCGATGACTGAGGCCTTGAGAACCGAGGTGTGCCCGCGCTGCAACGGGCGCATGCTGCCCGACGGTACGAGCGGCGACGATTCCTGCTTCACCTGCGGCCACGTGCGATATCGCGAGCCGCCGGAGCCGGTTCAGCCATCGGGCAAGCGCGATCGCCGCCCCTCTCACGCGGGCCAGAGCCTCGGCTAGCAAGGGCGCTGCCAAGAGGTGTACAGACGGGCTGCTCCCGGGGTACACTGCAGGAAGTAAGAGTTACCCACCCTCAGACTCGCAGGACGGCCGGCTTCCAGAAGCAGCTCCCTACGCTCTAGGGCTGGCACTCTGGAATAAGCTTCCGTTGCGGAGCCGGGCCGTTGACCTTGTTAGGCCGAGCAGGGGAAGAACGCGAGAAAGAGGCAACAACACGTGGCAACAGGTACTATTACCCGACTAATCAAGGACCGCGGCTTTGGTTTCATCAAGGCCAGCGGCGCGACGGATGAGGTGTTCTTCCACCGGACGGCCCTCGCCGAAGGCATCTTCGACCAGCTGGCCGAGGGTCAGAGCGTCGAGTTCGACGTCGAGCCCGACCCCCGTAACCCTCAGCGCAGTCGCGCCGCCAACGTCCGCGTGAGCAGCTAGTGGCCGGCGGCAACAAGAGCAACAGCCCGAAGTACAAGAAGCGCAAGGCTCAGGAACGGCTGAACGAGCGCGCGAAGCGGCGGACGGACGCGCGCAAACGGGAGGACAGGCGCCGCTAGCCTGTCCGTCAGGCCGCCCCTCGGATCCGGCCCGCGTAGGGCTTGACAGAGGCCGCGCCCTCCTCGAATATACGTTCGAGTTGGAAGCGGCAGCGACGTGACCCCACCCCGGCCCTTCGACCCTTCGACAAGCTCAGGGCGCGGCCCTTCGACGGAGCTCAGGGCAAGCAGGCTCAGGACGCAGCCCGTCCGCTCAGCTGAGGGCAGGCCCGTCGCCGGCGGCGTGCGCAAGCGTTGGCGCCTGCGCGTCTCGCCGCTTCGCGGACGTCTCGCTCACACCGGCTTGCCGAAGCTGGTCACTCACGTCCTGGAAAACCGAGGCGTCAGCTCCGCGACCGAGGCGCAGCGCTTCCTCGGCGGCAAGGAGGCGCCCTTCGCCGACGCCTCCCGTCTGCCCGGCTTCGAACCCGCCCTCCGCCTCCTGCGTGACGCCGTGCGCGGCGGCCGGCCGATCAGCGTCTACGGCGACTTCGACGTTGACGGCATCACGTCGACGGCGATCCTGACGGAGACGCTGCGCGACCTCGGCGGCACCGTCCTGCCCTACATCCCCCACCGCGAGCGCGAGGGCTACGGCCTCAACCTGCGCGCCATCGACTCCCTCGCTGACCGCGGCGTTCGCGTCCTCGTCACCTGCGACTGCGGCACGAGCTCATTGGACGAGGTCGCGCACGCGCGTCGCCTGGGCATGGAGGTCGTCGTCGTCGACCACCACCTGCCGCCGCCTACCCTGCCGGAGGCAAGCGCGCTGCTGAACCCGAAACTGGATGGCGACCACGCCTTCGCCGACTACTCGACGGCTGGCGTCGCCTTCCGCCTGGCCGCGGCGCTCTACGAGGCGTCGCGGCGTCCCTTCCCGGAGGCGCGCTATCTGGAGCTGGCGGCCATCGGCACCGTGGCGGACATGGTGCCCCTCCTGGGCGAGAACCGTGAGCTCGTACGCCGCGGCCTCGACGCCATCGCCGGGAGCGAACGGCCCGGCCTGCGGGCGCTGATGAACGTCGCCGAGGTCAACCCGAAGGACGTATCGGCCGAGGTGATCGGCTTTCGCCTGGCGCCACGCCTCAACGCCGCCGGCCGCCTGGCGGACGCCAGCCTGGCGCTCGACCTGCTGCTGACGCGGGAGGAGGACACGGCGCTCGCCCTGGCGGAGACCATCGACGCGTTGAACCGGGAGCGCCAGCGGCTGACGCGCGAGGCCCAGGAGCAAGCGCAGGCGATAGTCGAAGCGCGGCCTGAGGCGCCCTTGCTCCTCGTCGGCGACGCTGGCTTCCACCAGGGGATCATCGGCCTCGTCGCCTCGCGGCTGGTCGAGGCCTTCGGCCGGCCGGCGGTCGTCTATCAGCGGGGCGAGGGCGAGAGTCGCGGCAGCTGCCGCTCCATCGCCGAGTACGACATCACCGCCGCGCTGCGCGCCTGCGGCGACCTCTTCGAGCGCTTCGGCGGCCATCGCCAGGCGGGCGGCTTCACCATCCGCAACGACAGGCTGGCCGCCCTCGACGAGCGCCTCCTCGAGCACGCGGCGGACGCCCTGGACGGCGTCGAGCTGGGGCCGACGCTTGACATCGACGCCGAGTGGCCCCTGGCGGCGCTGCGCAGCCAGGAGATCCGCTGGCTGGGCAAGCTGCAGCCCCACGGCCAGGCCAACCCGGAGGCGACCTTGCTGAGCCGGGGGGTGACCGTCGTCGAGGCGCGGGGCGTAGGCGAAGACGGGCGGCACCTGCGCCTCAAGCTAAAGGACCCTTCGACAGGCTCAGGGCAGGCGGCGGTTGTCTGGCCGGCGATCGCCTTCGGTTGGGAGGGCGAAGCACCCCCCGAGGGCGCCCGCGTCGACGTCGTTTACAGCCTGTCGGCGGACCGCTACGGGCCGTCGGAGAACGGCGGCGCGCTGCAGTTGGCGGTCGAAGACATCGCGGCGGCGGGCTGAGCGCCGGGTCGACAACGGATGGGGAGCGGATAAAGCGGATAGGCGTTCGAGCCGCCTCGTCCGGAGCGATTGCTTCAAAGGCCTAATAGTTATCCGTGATAAGTACTTGACCGCCGCCGCGCGGCCGGTGGTAGACTGCGGGCCGCTGGCGGATGGTGTGTCAGGCTGAGCGAGGGGGCGTGATGACTACGGAGCAGATCGGGGCGCTGTTCACCTGGGGCAAGTCGATCGTCGACGGGGCGAAGAGCCAGGGCTTCCCG
>DATBWN010000015.1:0-5895 GCA_036514755.1 Dehalococcoidia bacterium
CGCCGCCGTCATCTTCGACATGGACGGCGTCCTCGCCGACAGCGAGCCCGTCTACTACGACGCCGTAAACGTCGTCCTGGCGCCCCTGGGCAAGCACATGACGCCGGAGCTGCAGCGCGCCGTCATGGGCCACGGCGTCGAGGAGACCTGGGCCGCCCTCGCCCGCGAGCTCGGCCTTAACGGCCCCCTCGACGGCCTCGTCCAGGCGTACGACCGCGAGCTCTGCCGCCTGCTCGCCGAGCTGCGACAGACGCTGCCCGGCGTGCGCGAGCTCATCGCGGCGCTGCGGCAGCGCCGGTTGCCCGTCGCCGTCGCCTCCTCGTCCTGGCCCGGCTGGATGGACGCTCTTCTGGGCGGCATCAGCCTTGCCGACGCCTTCGACGCCGTCGTCTCGCGCACCATGGTCGAACGCGGCAAGCCGGCGCCGGACATCTACATCTACGCCGCCCAGCGGCTCGGCGTCGCGCCGGCGCGCTGCGTCGCCATCGAAGACACGCCCACCGGCCTGGCCGCGGCGAAGGCGGCCGGCATGCTCGCCGTGCAGGTGCGCGCCGCCAGCACCGCCTTCCCGCCCCTGCCGGACGCCGACCTCGTGCTGGACACCCTGCGCGACTTCGACCTCAGCCTGTTCGGCTAGCGTTCTGTCGCCCTGAGCCAGCGAAGGGCCTCCCTCGCGCCCTGGCCACCTGGGCAACGGGAGATTCTTCGCGGAGCCTGTCCTGAGCGAAGGCGAAGGGCTCAGAATGACAGCACCCTCCGTCACGCGGGCTGCTTGTTACTTGTTACCTGTTACGGGGATTGTATACTTGACACAAGGCTCATTAGGGCTTATCCTGTTCCTTGATGGGACGTTCTGAATCTGCACCGACGCTCTTCTTGACCCACTCCCTGACAGATTTCGGGAACAGTTTCTTTGCGATCTCCTCAGTCTTTAACTCTACCGGCTTCTTTGGCTTCCTAGGCATGCGAGGCTCCTGATGCACAAGACATTCGAGATGAACCTGCCCAAGCTAATCGAGCACTTCCACTCCGACGAGAAGTGCCGCTCGTACCTAGAGGCCATGCGCTGGCCGAAGGGGATCGCGTGCCCGCGCTGCGGCGCTACGACCATCTCCCTCATCCAGAAGCGTGACCAATTCGACTGTAACTCATGCCGCTATCAGTTCAGCGTAACAGCCGGAACGATCTTCCACGACTCGAAGCTTCCCCTGTGGAAGTGGTTCCTCGCGGCCTACATCATGACCGAGAGCAAGAAGGGCGTCTCGGCCAATCAGATGAAGCGCATGCTCTCCGTCAGCTACAAGACGGCATGGTATCTCTGCCACCGCATCCGGGCCGCCATGAAGGAAGGCACGGTTCGCCCGCTGAGCGGCGTCGTAGAGGTTGACGAGACCTACATCGGCGGCAGAAGGAAGGGCGTCGGTCAAGGCTCGCGCCGCCACAAGACGATGGTCGTTGGGGCCGTAGAGCGCGGCGGGCGCGTCTCGCTCCGAGTAGACAAGCGAGCGACCAAGAAGACGCTGCATGCCTTCGTGAACGCGGTTGTCAGCGACAACGCCGAGGCTATCTACACCGACGAATGGAAGGGCTACCGAGGCATCGGCGACGAGAACACACGGCATGAAACGGTCAACCACAGCGAAGAGGAATGGGTCCGCGCCGATGTTCACACAAACACCGTAGAAGGCGTCTGGAGCCTCTTCAAGCGGTCTATCGTCGGGAGCTACCACCAGCTCAGCGCGAAGCATCTTGACTCCTACCTGGACGAGATGGCGTGGCGGTTCAACAACCGCGACAACCCGTACTTGTTCAGGGACACGCTTGTCCGGCTGGTCGGTGCTGAGACGTTGGAGTACAAGGAACTCATCAGCTAATTGCGAAAGCCCGCACTTGCGGACGGAACCCCGTCGATTACCTTGGCGCCGTTCTCCCACAGATTCCCCCGAAGCCAGCTGTTTGGGAACGTGTGCTCCCAAAGCCGGATCTTCACCGGACTCAAGCTGTCATCCTCCTTTGCCCTCAATTCGAACCTGAGCCCTTGTAAGGCAAACGTGAGATCATTTCCAGTATCGATCTCACTTCTGACAGCTTTAGCAGCAGATTCACTTAGGGGTACTTTAATCACCAGGTTCAGATAAACACCGTGCGGGATTTCCACTCCGCCTTCGACAAAGGGCTGCATCAAAAGCTCTTCACCCTTGAAGCGGACATGCCCCGTCAATGTCCCGTCGTGCACCAAAGTAAAGACTGAGGTGTTCAAGTAATACACACCGAAGGTAATGAAGGGTTCGATCTCTCTTAGAAGACCAGCAACTCCAATGCCAAGATTGCGAACCTCATCCAGGATGACTCGGCTTGCGAGGTTCTCCCTATCAGCCTGCACGACCTTCCTCAGCCAATCGGGAATGGAGCCGGGAGATTCTCTCGATTCTCGTTGTTCGCCTGACACAGGCCTCCGTAGATACCAGACGCCTGCGAAAATTACGACCGGCCAGATGGCGGCAATCGCTACGTCCCTAATGAGATGCTCATCCACTGCGAAGCGAATTGCCGCAGTCGCGAGTGCCGCAACAGATGCCTCCGCGAGACCGACTACCACGATCTCGCCCCATTTGTGTTTGAACCAGTCCATACTAGCGAGAGTCTAGCATCTACCCTGCGTCTGGTATACAGTCCCCCCTGTTACTTGTTACTATCACCCCATGGAGCGCCACCTCACCGTCTCCGGCCTCGTCGTGCACGAGGGGCGCGTCGCGCTGCACTGGCACCGCAAGCTCGGCGCCTGGCTGCCCGCCGGCGGCCACATCGAGCCCAGCGAGGACCCGGTGCAGGCCGTCCTGCGCGAGGTGCGCGAGGAGTTCGCCATCGAGGCCGAAGTCCTCCCCCTGGCTCCGCGCCTCGACTACGAGGGAGGCCCCGCGCAGCTGGAGCCGCCGTACGCCGTCCTCGACTGCTGGCCGGCGCCCGACCACGGCCACGTCGACCTCGTCTACATCCTGCGCGTTGTCGCCGGCTACCCCGGCCGCTCCCACGACGCCGACAACGCCATCATGTGGTTCGACGCCGAAGAGCTGGCTGCCGGCTCAGCGCCGGTCAACGGCGCCCACGTCCCCTTCCCGCCCGACGTCCAGGCCCTCGGCCTGGCGGCCATACGTTTGGCTGCCCACGCGTCCGTTCGCCCTGAGCTTGTCGAAGGGCGAGTCCCCTAGCCCATGCTTGACCTCGACTTCATCACCGCAAACCCCGAGGCCGTCCGGCGCGCCATCGAGGTCAAGGGCGTAGACCTCGACCTCGACGAGCTGCTCCGCGCCTACGAGAGCCTGAAAGCCACGCTGCAGGAGGTCGAAGCGCTGCGCGCCGAGCGCAACCGGCTCTCGAAGCTCACCGGCTCCGCCGCCAGCGAGGAGCGCCAGCGCTTCATCGACCAGAGCCGGCAGATCGGCGTCAGGCTGGGAGAGCTCGAGCCCGGCCTGCGCGAGAAGGAGAGGCGCCTGCGTGAGCTGCTGCTCCGCGTCCCCAACATCCCGGCCGACGACGAGCCCGTCGGTGAGGGCGAGGAGCAGAACGTCGAGCACCACGCCTGGGGTGAGCGCCCCGAGTTCTCGTTCCGGCCGCGCGACCACGTCGAGCTGGTCGAGCTGAACGATTGGGCAGACCTCGCTCGTTCCGGCAAGATCGCCGGCCCCCGCACTTACACCCTCAAGGGCGCGCTGGTTCAGATCGAGATGGCGATCTGGCAGATGGCCATCGACCTCCTCCGCGAGCGCGGCTTCAGCGTCATCTCCGTTCCCTCCCTCGTGAAAGAGGAGGCCCTCATCGGCACCGGTCACTTCCCCAGCGCCGTCGAGGACGTCTACCGCCTGGAGAAGGACGACCTCTACCTCTCCGGCACCTCGGAGGTGACGCTGAACTACCTCCACAGCGGCGAGATCCTCTCCGAGGCCGACCTGCCCATCGCCTACGCCGGCTTCTCGCTCTGCTTCCGCCGCGAGGCCGGTGCCGCCGGCCGCGACGTCCGCGGCCTCTTCCGCGTCCACCAGTTCTACAAAGTCGAGCAGTACGTCATGTGCGCCGCCGACAGGGAGGAATCGCACCGCTGGTTTCAGAGACTGCTCGACAACGCCGAGACCCTGGTCCAGGCGCTGGAGCTACCCTATCGCGTCGTCCGCACCTGTACGGGCGAGATGGGAGCCGGCAAGGTGCGCATGTGGGACATCGAGTGCTGGATCCCCAGCCAGGGACGCTACCGCGAGACGCACTCCGTCTCGGAGCTTTACGACTGGCAGGCCCGCCGCGCCGACCTCCGCTACCGCACCGCCGAGGGCAAGGTCCGGCACGCGTTCACGCTCAACAACACCGCCGTCGCCACGCCGCGACTCCTCATCCCCCTGCTGGAGGTCCACCAGCAGGAGGACGGCTCCGTCCGCATCCCGGAGGCCCTGCGCCCCTACGTCGGCGGCGCCGAAACGCTGGGAGGTGCCCCATAACCACCCGCTTCGTGCGCGCCATGCCCGACCAGAGCTGGCCGCCGGACCGCCCCGACATCCTTGACGTCCTCGCCGAGGCCGAGCCCGTCGAGGAGTGGCTCCTCGCCGCCGGCTCCAACTACGTCTTCCTCCTCAAGCTCGCCCACCCAGCAGCCGGCGACGGCTACGCCGTCTACAAGCCCCAGCGCGGCGAGGCGCCCCTCTACGACTTCGCCTCCGGCAGCCTCTACAAGCGCGAGTACGCCTCCTACGTGGTCAGCGAGGCCCTCGGCTGGCGCATCGTGCCGCCCACCGTCGTCCGCGAGCGCGGCCTGAGCTCCGGCGTCGGCGCGCTGCAACTCTTCGTCGTCCACGACCCGGCTCAGCACTACTTCACCCTCAAGGACGGCCGCGAAGAGGCCATGCGGCGCGTCGCCCTCTTCGACTGGCTGACCAACAACGCCGACCGCAAGGGCGGCCACTGCCTCCTGGACGCCCAGGGACGCATCTGGGGCATCGACCAGGGGCTTACGTTCCACGCCGACGACAAGCTGCGCACCGTCATCTGGGACTTCCAGGACACGCCGGTGCCGGACGACCTCCTAGAAGACGTGCGTCGCTTCGGCGAGCGTCTGCTGACCGATGCCGACCTGCGCGCCCGGCTCGGCGAGCTGCTGTCGGAGCGAGAGCTGGCGTGCCTGCGCGAGCGCGCGGCGCGCATCGTCGCCAGCGGCGTCTTTCCGCCGCCGCCGCCCTGGCGCCCCTACCCCTGGCCGATGATCTGAAGCTCGTAGGGGCGCAGCAAGCTGCGCCCCTACTCCTTTTTCCCGATCAGGCTCAAGAACTCGCTGCGGGTGCGCGCGTCCGTGCGGAAGCCGCCCAGCATGCAGCTCGTCACCGCCAGGCTGTTCTGCTTGCCAACGCCGCGCATCATCATGCACAGGTGCCGCGCCTCGATGACGACGCCGACGCCCTTGGGCCGCAACACGTCGTGGATGGCGTTGGCGATCTCCGTTGTCAGCCGCTCCTGCACCTGCAGGCGCCGCGCGTAGGCGTCCACCAGGCGCGCCAGCTTGCTCAGCCCGACGATCTTGCCCTTAGGCAGGTAGGCGATGTGACAGCGGCCGTAGAACGGCAGCAGGTGGTGCTCGCAGAGGCTGTACACCTCCACGTCGCGCACCACCACCATCTCGTCGTGCTCCGCTTCGTAGATGGCGTCGCCGACGATGGCGCGCGGGTCGAGGCCGTAGCCCTCCGTCAAGTAGGCGAGGCTGCGCGCCACCCGCTCCGGCGTCTTGCGCAGGCCCTCGCGCTCCGTGTCTTCGCCAAGCTGCGTCAGCAGCGAGCGCACCGTCTCCACCATCTCCGGCGACACCAGCCGCTCCGTCTCGAAGCCCTCGTCCAGCTCTCTCATCGCTTCGATTGTACC
>DATBWN010000016.1:0-4279 GCA_036514755.1 Dehalococcoidia bacterium
GTGGCGATGGCGTGGCGCTGTATACTTGCCTCACCTGGCTGACGTGCCGCTAGTTCGAGCCGCCGACGATTCCATGCCCGACCCGCGTTTTCCCCAGCTCAGCGTCGCGACAGTGACGGATGAGGCGCGCTTTCGCGGGGCTATCGCCGCCATCGACGTGGCAAACGGTGAGGATCCTAACCTCCTGGTGGTGCGTGGCGAGACCCGGCCGAAGGAGCTGGCCCACGCCGAGCTGCTGACGGAGTGGGTCCTGCGCCTGCGCCCCGACGCTTCGGAGGCGCTACTGCTCGCGGTGCGCGCCCACCACATCGAGCGCTGGCGGGTTCCGCGCTCCAGCTATCCGGACGGTCGCCAGGGCTACCTCAGCTGGCGACGCGCGCTGCACGACCTTCACGCCGAGCGCGCCGCTGAGATCCTCCGGGCGGCGGGTTACGATGCCGCCAGCATCGACCGGACACGTCGCATCATCCGCAAGGAGCGTCTTAAGACGGACCCCGAGGCACAGACGCTTGAGGACGGGCTGTGCCTGGTCTTCCTGGAGACGCAGCTCGATCTGGACTGGGAGCGCATCGACGACGAGAAGATGGTCGCTGTGCTGCGGAAGACGTGGCGCAAGATGAGCGCGGCCGGGCGGGACGCGGCGCTGGCGCTGCGCCTGGGCGAGCGCGCGGAGCGACTCGTGAGGCGCGCGCTTGGCGCTTCATAGAGCTTAAGGAGCCGCCGGTCACGGATTGAGCTCGGCGATAGCGGCGCGCACGTCCTCGTCCTCGATGGCGTAGGCGCCGCGGGCCAGGCGCTTCGCCTGCGCGGCGAGGATGAGGTCGCCTTCGTCTGCGCCCTCGGGCACGAGCGTGATCCAGGTCAGCAGCTCGATGACGACGCCGTTGGGGTCGCGGAAGTAGACAGAGCGCTCGTAGCCGCGGTCGATGGGGCCGCTGAAGGGCACTCCCTCACGGCGGAGCGCCTCCATCGCCTCCTCCAGGGGGCCGTCCAGGTTAAGGGCGACGTGGTTGAGGGCGCCGGACTGGACGCGGCCGGCGATCTCCTTGCCCGGCTTCGGCACGAAGTAGGCGATGAACTGGCCCGGCCCCGCCTCGAAGAAGAGGTGGACCGAGTCGGGGTCGTCCAGATTGGGCTGCTCCAGCACCAAGCGCATGTCGAGGACGCGCGTGTAGAAGTCGATCGTCTTCTCGTAGCTGAGGCCGAAGAGGGCCGGGTGGTTGATGCCGCGCGTGCGAATGCTCATCGTAGGTTCAGTATATCGGCAGGCACTCTTCGCCAATACAGAATGCAGAGTTCAGAGTGCACGCCTCAGAAACCGCACTCTGCCCGGGCCGAGACCTAGGTTGCAGAGCAATGCAAGGGCTTCGATATGATGATGATGCTGTGAACAACCCCGCGCGCACCGTCCTGGTCGTCGACGACGAGCCGACGCTCGTCGCGGCGCTGAAGTACAACCTGGAGCGCGAGGGCTACCGCGTCCTCACGGCCGCCGACGGCGGCGCCGCCCTCGACGTCGCCCGCTCGCGCCGCCCCGACCTCCTCGTCCTCGACCTCATGCTGCCGGTGATGGACGGCCTGGAGGTCTGCCGCGCCCTGCGGCGGGAGATGAGCGTGCCCATCCTCATGCTCACGGCGAAGGGCGAGGAGATCGACAAGGTGGTGGGGCTGGAGATCGGCGCCGACGACTACGTGACCAAGCCCTTCGGCATGCGCGAGCTGCTGGCGCGCGTCCGCGCCCTGCTGCGGCGCGTGGAGCCCACGGCGGAGACCGAGGTCCTGGCGACGGGCGACCTGGAGATCGACCTGAAGCGGCGCGAGGCGCGGCGCGACGGCCGGCCCCTGGAGCTGAAGCCGAAGGAGCTGGAGCTGCTGCTCTACTTCGTCCGCAACCGCGGCCGCGCCTTCACGCGCGAGCAGCTTCTGCGCGATGTCTGGGGCTACGATTTCCTCGGCGACTCCCGCACCGTCGACGTGCACATCCGCTGGTTGCGCCAGAAGATCGAGGCGGAGCCGGCGAAGCCGGTGCGCCTGATCACGGTGCGCGGCGTCGGCTACCGCTTCGAGGGGTAGTTGAGCAGCCTGCGCCTCCGCATCCCCCTCGCCGCGGCCTCGCTCGTCGCGGCGGCCCTCGCCCTCGCGGCCCTGCTGGACGGCGCCGAGTCGCTCCTCATAGCCGGCCTCGTCCTGGGAGCCGTCGCCGGCCTGCTGGGCGTCCTGGCCAGCCGCTCGCTGCTGCGGCCGCTGGCTTCGGTGAAGCAGGCGGCGGCCGCCATCGCCGCCGGCGACTTCGGCGCCCGCGTCTGGCCGCGGCCCGCCGGCGAGGTCGGCGAGCTGGCGGACGCCTTCAACCGCATGGCGGACGCGGTGCAGGAGCAGATGACCGACGCCTCGGCGCAGCGAGGACGGTTGGAGGCGGCCCTCAACAGCAGCATCGACGCCGTCGTCGCCTTAGATGGCGACCTGCGCGTGCTCTACGCCAACGTCGCCGCCGAGCGCCTCTTCCAGCGGCCGGCGGCGGAGGTCGCCGGCAAGCCGTTCGTCTGGTACATGCCCAACGAGCAGGTCCTGGACGCGGTGCGGGCCAGCCGCGACCGCGGCGAGCGTCACGTCAACGTCATCGAGCGGCCGGGGCGTCAGTACCTGCAAGCCGTAACCACGCCCATAGTCGGCGGCGGCGACTGGGCCGTCCTCGTCGTCTTCCACGACCTGACGGACGTGCGGCGGACGGAACTGGTGCGGCGCGACTTCGTCGCCAACGTTTCCCACGAGCTGCGCACGCCCCTGGCGGGCCTCAAGTCGGTCATCGAGACGCTGGCCGCCGGCGCCATCGAGGAGCCGAAGCTGGCGCACGAGTTCCTCGACCGCGCCGACGACGAGGTCGATCGCCTGATCCAGCTGGTCGAGGAGCTGCTGGAGCTGTCGCGCATCGAGTCGGGCGAGGTGCCCCTCGTCGTCGCGCCGGCGGACGTCGCCGCCCTGCTGAGCGACGTGGCGGAGCACCTGCGGCCGCAGGCGGAGCGAAAGGGCGTCAGCCTTTCGCTGCGCGTCGGGGAGGACGTCGGCAGCGCCGACCTGGACGCGAGACGCCTGGAGCGGGCGCTGAGCAACCTGGTGCACAACGCGATCAAGTTCACGCCGGAAGGCGGCGCCGTGACCGTGTCCGCGGAGCGGGCCGGCGACCGGCTGGTGGTCAAGGTCAGCGATACAGGCATCGGCGTCGCGGCGGAGGACTTGCCGCGCATCTTCGAGCGCTTCTACAAGGTCGATCACTCCCGCGCCAGCGGCGGCAGCGGCATCGGCCTCGCCGTCGTCAAGCACACCGTGGAGGCGCACGGCGGCAGCGTCAAGGCGGAGAGCGAGCTGGGCCGCGGCTCCACCTTCAGCTTCTCGCTCCCTGTCGCCCGGCCCTGACGGGCTCCGAGAAGTTTTACGCCGCCTTAACCGCGTCCCATCTCGGGAGCCTGAGCGTCGAGGAGCGCGTCGCGTCGGCGGGTAGTTTACCGGCCGTTCATGGGCGTTAACGCCGCCTTAACCATCGCTGGCTAACCTGGGGAGTAGACATGAATACCGAGACTGCAGGAGAACCGAACTTGACCCATCCTTCGCTGGCACTTCTTTTCAAGAGAGGCCTCTGGCTGGCCGGCGCCGCAGCGGCGGCCCTGGCCGCGCTCGTCGTCGCCTGCGGCGGCGGCGACACGGAGGCGACACCAACCGCCGTGCCCCTGAGCGGCACCATCGAGGTCGACGGCTCGAGCACGGTCTACCCGATCACGGAGGCCGTGGCCGAGGAGTTCCGCAAGGCACAGCGGAACGTGAAGGTTACGGTGGGCATCTCCGGCACGGGCGGCGGCTTCAAGCGGTTCTGCAACGGCGAGACGGCGATCAGCGACGCTTCTCGGCCGATAACGAAGACCGAGATCGACGCCTGCGCCGCTAAGGGCATCGAGTACATCGAGATACCCGTCGCCTACGACGCGCTGAGCGTTGTCGTCAACCCGCAGAACGACTGGGTGACATGCATCACGGTCGCGGAGCTGAAGACGATGTGGGACCAGCCGGCCCAGGGCTCGATCACGAAGTGGAACCAGGTCAACGCCGCCTGGCCAGCCGCCGACCTCAAGCTGTTTGGCCCCGGCGCCGACTCCGGCACGTTCGACTACTTCACCGAGCACGTCAACGGCAAGGCAAAGCAGAGCCGAGCCGACTTCACGCAGAGCGAGGACGACAACGTCCTGGTCACGGGCGTCGCCGGCGACAAGAACGCCCTCGGCTACTT
>DATBWN010000017.1:0-3886 GCA_036514755.1 Dehalococcoidia bacterium
CGGGCGCAGCGGCGTCCCCTTCCTCGGCGACGAGTCGGGCCGGCGCTTCGAGGCCCTCCTCGCCCTCGCCGGCCTGCGCCGAGACGAGGTCTTCGTCACCAACGCCGTCCTCTGCAACCCCGTCGATCCCCGCGGCCGCAACCGCAGGCCCGGCGCAGCAGATGTCAAGCGCTGCCTTCCCTTCCTCAAATCGCAGGTCGAAGCCGTCGACCCCGAGCTTGTCGTCGCTCTCGGCGGCGTGGCGCTCGCCGCCCTCGGCCGCATCGAGGCGCACGGCCTGCGCCTGCGCCGGGACTGTGGCGGCTGCGTCGCCTGGTACGGACGGCGCCTGCTGCCCCTCTACCACCCTGGACGCCGCGCCCTGGTCCACCGCGGCGAGGACGCGCAGCGTGCCGACTGGCTGCGCCTGCGCCAGCTCGTCCCGGGCCCGGAGGCGGGTCAGTCGGCCGCCGCGACGCGGAACTCGATGCGCAGGGCGTTGTCCGGCGCCGCCGGCGTCAGGCAGACGACCTGGTAGTCGCCGGCCTCCGGGACAACGAAGGGGAAGCTGAAGGTCTGCCGCTCGCCCTCGTCGCCCGGCTTTGACCCGACGACAGCCGGCAGCACCGTCTCGCCGATGAGCGTCGCCCGCTCCTCGAAGGCCAGCTTCTGCCAGCCGGGCGGGCGCGTGCTCCTGTTCTCGTAGAGGCAGGCGATGCGCACCGGCACGGCGTAGCCCTGGCTGACCGTCAGCGTCAGCGTCAGCTCGCCGCCGGCGACGCGCTCGCCGCTCAGCGCGATGCCCTTGAAGACCTCCGTGCCCTCGAACGTCTCCTTGAGCTCGACGCCGCAGGTCGGAAGGGCCGCGAGAGTGATCAGGATGATGAGAAAGCGGGCGAACGGCGGCGTAAGCAAACCGCCTCGGATCATAGCATTCGCTTGCTACAATGCCTTCGAGAGCCCTTCCTGCGCCGGAAGGGCAAGCACGAAAGGCCTGACGACCTTGGACATCACGGAGCTCCCCGCCCTCGCCAAGCGCATAGCCGACGCAATGGTGCGTCTTTGACGTCGCCAGGCTAGAGTCAGAGGCTGCCCGCATCGAGCGCGAGGCGCAGAGGCCGGACTTCTGGGCCGATGCTGCCGCGGCTCAATCGGCCATGCGCCAGCTGGCGTCGCTGAAGGATACGGTCACCGTCTGGCGCGCCCTCGAGCGCCGCGTCGCCGAAACCCGCGAGCTGTACGAGCTGGCGCAGGCTGAGGGCGACGACGAGATGCTCGCTCATGTCGCCGAAGAGGCCGACGCCATCGCGGCCGAGCTGGACAGGCTGGAGCACGAGCTCGCCTTCGGCGGCCCCTACGACCGCCGCAACGCCATCCTCGCCATCCACGCCGGCGCCGGCGGCACCGAGTCGCAGGACTGGGCGGAGATGCTCCTGCGCATGTACCTGCGCTGGTGCGAGGCGCACCGCTTCGACGCCGACGTGCTCGACTCCACCCTCGGCGAGGAGGCCGGCATCAAGAGCGCGACCGTGGAGATCCGCGGCGCCAACGCCTATGGCTACCTGAAGAGCGAGCGCGGCGTCCACCGTCTCGTCCGCCTCTCGCCCTACGACTCCACGCACGCTCGCCACACCTCCTTCGTCCTCGTCGAGGTCATGCCGGAGGCGGAGGCCGCCGTCGAAGTCGACATAAAACCGGACGACCTGCGCATCGACGTCTATCACGCCGCCGGCCACGGCGGCCAGAACGTCCAGAAGGTGGCGACGGCGGTGCGCATCACCCACCTCGCCACCGGCGTCGTCGTCACCTGCCAGAACGAGCGCTCCCAGTCGCGCAACAAGGAGTCGGCGCTGCGCGTCCTGGAGGCGCGCCTGCTGGAGCGCGAGCTGGAGCGGCGGGCGGCGGAGCAGGCCGCCCTCAAGGGCGAGCACGTGGAGGCGGGCTGGGGCAACCAGATCCGCAGCTACGTCCTCCACCCCTACAAGATGGTCAAGGACCACCGCACGAGCTACGAGACCTCCAACGCCGCCGCCGTGCTCGACGGCGATCTGGATGGCTTCATCCAGGCGTACCTTAGGTCGACGGTGGGAAGTGCGACGTGAAAACGCGCCTCGGCCTCGCCCTAGCTCTCGTCTTCGTCGCATCGGCTGCGGCGATGGGGCGGCCGGCGCCCGCCTTCGCCGACATCGAGGTACGGTCGCAGCCGCCGGTGCAGAACCTCTTCCCCAACGGCGTGCGCCTGACGATCTTCCTCGCCAGCAACGCCGAGATCAGGAACGTCCGCCTCGCCTACCGCGTCTTGCCGGCCGGGCCGCCCTCCAGCACGCGGCCGCAGTGCTCCAGCGGCACCCAGATCAACTGCACCGTGAACCTCACCAAGGACATCGTCTACCTGGCGCCGGGCGCCGAGGTGCGCTACTCCTGGGAGGTTGAGGACGCCGCCGGCCAGAAGCTGACGACGCCCGAGAGCAGCTTCACCTATCAGGACGACCGCTTCCAGTGGGAGCCGGCCGCCGGCGGCGACATTACCGCCTACGCCTACCTGGTCGACAGCCAGACCGTTCAGACCGTCCTCCGCGTCGCGCGCGAGACGATGGACCGCTTCAGCGCCCTGGAAGGGACGCAGATCGACTTCCCGGTGAAGATCTGGGTCTACCAGACGGCGAACGACCTGCAGCCCGCCGCGGCCGGCGACCGCCGGGACGGCGTCCACGCCCTCGGCCAGCAGGTCGCCGACGACACGATCCTCGTCTCGCGCGACACCGACTTCCTCAACATCGTGCGCCACGAGATGGCGCATATCGTCACCGACCGGGCGACGCGCGGCCAGATCGGCGTGCTGCCCATCTGGATCAACGAGGGGCTGTCCACCTACGCCCAGAGCCGCCTCATCCCCGGCGAGGAGCAGGCGTTCGACCTGGCGCTGCGCACCAACCGAATGCTGCCCATCACCAGCCTCAACGCGTCCACGCGCGACGCCGCCGGCACCGTCGGCCTCTTCTACGCCCAATCCGGCTCCATCGTCCGCTACCTCATCGAGAAGTACGGCGACGCGAAGTTCGGCCAGTTCATCGCCGCCTTCAAGGACGAGACGACGAACGGCGCCCTGGCGAAGGTCTACGGCTTCGACCTGCTGGGCCTCGAGCAGGAGTGGCGCCGCAGCCTTGGCCTGCCGCCGGTGAGCGGCGGCGACGGCCAGCGGCCGGCGGCGACCTCGGCGCCCTCGGGTGACCAGGACGGACAAGCCACCGCGCCTGAGGGCAAAGGTGGAGGCTCGTCGTCGCTCTTTCTCATCGTCGCCGGCGTCGCGGGCGTCCTCCTCATCGGCGGCGCCGGCGCCTACCTGCTCTGGTCCATGCGTGCCAAGCCGAGCGCATAGCCCTCCGTTGTCTTTGCGAGGGCGCAGCCGGAAGCAATCTCACAAGGCCCGTCAACGTTGCACGTGAGATTGCTTCGCCCTTCTTCGAAGGACTCGCAAAGACAGGCGAACGGCTTGCCTCAGCGATCAGTCGCCGCCGTACCCTTGGCGGCCGAGGGGGCCGGCCGCTCCAGGCGCAGATAGGTCGCGCCGAAGAGCGTCGGGTGGTAGTCGTACAGCGCCGCCGTGCCCTCGACGGCGTCCGGCACGACAAAGAAGCTGTAGCCCTGGCTGCGCAGCGCCTGGAAGGCGTCGTAGGTCAGCAGCCAGACGTAGCGGACGTCGCGCTTCCCGTCCACCGCCTCGCCGCGGTCGGAGAGCAGGCTGATGGCGTCGTAGTCGTGCTCTAGGACGCCGGCCGTCAGCCGGTCGCGCTCGCGCACGGCAAGCTGCGGGTAGACGAAGCCGGTGATGACCACCGAATGATCCGGCACCTCGGCGTTGACCACATCCTCCACGAAGGCGCGCTGCACCTTCATCGTCTCGGCG
>DATBWN010000018.1:0-3239 GCA_036514755.1 Dehalococcoidia bacterium
GTTGCGAGCCAGAGGGACTTGGCCTTGATTAACTCCACGCCAACACCCACGATCGCATGAGAGTACTGTCGATGTTAACCTTTCGTGAGCGCGCCGAGGGGTCCTGACTGAAAACAAGGGGCGGCCCGAAGACCGCCCCTAAGCGTTGTCGAGCTTGAACGCGTCGCTAGCGGCGACGTGCGCCTGCGGCGGCGGGCGCTTTGGCGCCGTTGGCGCTGTCGGCGCGGACGCGGAACTCCCCCTCCAGCGCCTTGTGCGTGTCGACGAGGCCGGTGTAGGCGATCTCCGTCACGCTGGCCATCGCCGCGCCGAAGAAGCCCTGCTTGCGCATCTCCAGCGCCTTCTCCTGCGAGCGCCGCCGCGTCTCGTCCCACGCCGGCCCCTCGAAGAGGTCGCAGACGTTGACCGTGAAGCGCCCGGCCGCGTCCATCGAGAACGCCAGCGCGCTGACGATCGGGTGGCAGTAGGGGCCGTTGACGGCCGTGTTGATCGGCACCGGCAGCAAGGGCATGACGTGCGAGCCGCGCGCGTCGCCGGTGACGAAGGGGGCGATGAGGAAGGGCTCCGTCACCTCCTCCGGCGCCGGGAAGATGCCCTGCGTGCGGACGATGGCGATCGGGTCGTCCTTGCCGGTGTACTTGCCGGCGATGTTGTGCAGCCGCGTGGCGGAGACGGAGACGATCTGCTCGTCCGGCTTGTGGCGAGACCAGACGGACTCGACGGCGAAGCGGTCGATGTTCTGGAGCAGGGCGGCGACGTCCCAGGCGCGGTCCGGCACGTCCAGGCGGATGATCCGGTCGCCGTGGCCCTTGTCGCCCTTGTAGTCCATGTCGATGAGCTCAAGGGAGAAGCCTTTGTGCATCTTCGGGTTGAGGAGCAGCCCGCCGTCGTGCATGGGGTCGCAGAAGACCGAGTACAGCGGCAGGTTGTAGGCGCCGGGGCCGCACTTGTCGGCGGTGAAGACGATGAACGCCTCCGCCGGCCGGTCGGCGCTCTTCGGGTCGCGCTCCATGTCGATCTCAGCGACGCCGGGACCGGCGCCGCGGACGTTGCCGGACGGCGCGTCGACCAGCAGGTCTTGGCCGGCGCCGTAGCAGCCCTCCTCGCGGGCGATCTCCGTCGCCGCCAGGAAGCAGTCCCAGGCGAACTTGTGCACAGCGTCCGCCCCGGCGCCGTGCGTGTGCGACATGAGCAGGGCGATGTCGTCGCCGGTGTAGGTGACCATGCCGTCGATGAGCAGGTTGCCGACGGCGCCCGCGACGCGCCGCTTGGTTTCCGCCACCATTCGCTCCGTGGGCCTGGTGTGGCCGCCGATGCTGCCGACGTCCGCCTTGATCGCCGAGAGTGTGACTCGCATTGCTTTCCTCCTTTGGGTTGGCGTCCTAACGGGTCCGCTTACGAGACAAAACGCAGAGGCGCTAGCACAAATTACGGCGACCTTGCGGCCGCCGCGAAACTGCTAACCAAGGGACGGGGCGTAACAAGAGCGCTTCAGCTTGAGGTGAGGTCCGGTCATGGCTCTATTCCCCAATCAAGTATGGTAGGAACGGGCTTCCTCGGCGTCAACATGCCGAACGGCCTGCGTCACCCACCTATGCATAGCACGGTTGGCCGCGGTCGCGTCTCTGAGGGTCGCTGGTCGTGGAGAGGCGGGGTCTTACGGGATTATCGGCCGACGGGCTGTGCCCCAGCAGCGGCAGCCCAATGCCCCCCCGTTAAGGGGCGAAGCCCTCACGATGGCGGAACTCCTCCCGCTCGCCCTCCTCCTCCGCCAGCTTCTCCTCCGCCTGGCGCGACAGCTCCAGCTGCTCGTCGACAGCCTCCTGCAGGCGCCGGCCGTACTCCTCCGCCCGCTTCGGCTCGCGCGCCTCCAGCACGTCGTCCAGGAGGGCGTAGTAGTTGGCGCCCAGGTAGTGCAGCGGCTTTGCGTCGTCGTCCTGGAGCAGCCAGCGGTCGGAGAACGCCTCGTCGTCCGCCGAAACGGCGACGACGCGCCCGACGAAGAGGAAGTGGTCGCCCACCTCGATGGTGTCCTCCAGGGCGCACTCGATCCAGCCGACGCAGCCCTCCAGGAGCACGGTGCCGACGCGGCGGGCGCGGAAGGTGGGCAGCTTCGTCAGCTCCAGCTTGTCGAACTCGGCGCCGCTCAGGCTGCCCAGGTACTGGACGTGGTGCAGCAAGGCGCGGCTGGGGATGTTGATGGCGAACTCGTCCGTCTTCTTGATCATGTCGTAGGAGTGGCGCGAGGGGTGGACGGCGATGCCGATCAGCGGCGGCCGGATGCTCAGCGGCATCGCGTAGGCGATGGGCAGGACGTTGTGGCGGCCGCGGTGGCTACAGGTGACGAGGAGCACCGGCCCGCCGGTCAGCAGGCGCCGGGCGTCCAGCTCGTCGAGGCTGCGTCTCACAGGGGAATGGTAACAAGTAACAGGTAACAAGTAACAAGGCGGGCCCGCGACGCGTTACCGTTGCTGCGTCTAGAAGCCCAGCTCACGGGCGATGAGGACGATCTGGAGCAGGACGCCGTCTTTGGCTTTAGCGACCCCTGGGAACTCGGGGGGAGTGACGTCGAAGTCGGTCATCTTGAACTCGGCGTCGGCGGTGGCGCCGAGCGTGTTGCCGAGCTGGCGCGCCTTGACCGTGAAGGTCAGCGGCTTCGACACGCCGTGGATGGTCATCGTGCCGCTGAGCGTGAGCTGCACCTCGACGTCCTCTACATAGCTCGTGGGGAAGCCCGTCACTGCCTCGACCTTGAACTCGGCGAAGGGGAAGCGCGACGTCTGCAGCGCTCGGTCTCGAATGGCGCCATCGCGTAGAGACTCGTCGGTCTTAAGGGTGCGCAAGTCGACCTTGAAGACGGACGGGAGGTCCTTGTAGAGGCCATCCTTCGTGAGGTAGAGCTCGCCGGAGACGTCAGAGGTCGTCCCCACCGCGGTCGCATCGAGGCCGCGCAACGTCTCTTCGACGACGAACTTGGCGAGCGACTCCTGAGGTACGACGACGAAGCGGCGGACGCCCGCGGGCAGGCTGACGGCCGCGGGCGTAACGCCAGCGGGCGCGGCCGTGGCTGAGGCGGCCGGTGTAGCCGTGCCGGCGGTGATCGTCGGCGCGGAGGTGAGCAGGTTGGGGTCGTCGCTGCGCAGGAGCCAGACGGCGACGACCGCGGCGATGGCCAGGCCAAGCAGCGCGACGCCGCCACCAGCGATGAAGAGCAAACGTTTTCGCATTCAGTCCTCCGG
>DATBWN010000019.1:0-2158 GCA_036514755.1 Dehalococcoidia bacterium
GGGCACCACCGCCTCGCCGGCCAGCGCCCGACGCGTCGTCATCTCCAGCTCGGAGACGGCCGCCCGTCCCGTGCCGGAGACCGACTGATAGGTCGCGGCGATGACCCGCTGCACGCGGTTGACCTTGTGGATTGGCCAGAGCGTCAGCACAATCGGTGTGGTCGCGCAGTTGGGGATGGCGAGGATGCCCTTGTGCTTCGCCACGTCCTCGCCGTTCACCTCCGGTATGACCAGCGGCACCTCGGGGTCCATGCGCCAGGCGCCGGAGTCGTCGATGACGACAGCGCCCGCCTTCACCGCCGCCGGCGCGTACTCGCGCGAAACCTCGTCCGTGGCGGAGATGAAAGCGAGGTCGCAGCCGTCGAATGAGCGGTGGGTGAGCGCCTCGACCTCGATCTGGTGCTCGCCGAAGAGCATCTTCGTGCCGGCCGAGCGCGGCGAGGCGATGAGCTTCAGCGAGCGGAGGGGGAAGCGGCGCTGAGCGAGGATGCGCAGGAACTCCTGCCCAACCACGCCGGTCGCGCCGACGACGGCCACGTTGTAGCTTTTCGCCATCGCTGCACCTGCGAAAAAGGAGTCGCCCCGTCTCTCGGGGCTCGCCGCCATCATAGCCCGTCCAGCAGCCACCCGCAAACGGACGGCTCCGCCCGGACTAGCGCTTGACCCGCCGTCCTGGCTAGAATCGAGGCGATAGCAACCGCACGGAGACGAGACGATATGGCGGCGAGCGTTGGCAAGCGGTACGTGGCACCCTCCGGCGCCGAGGTCATCGTGACCAAAGGCGGCCCCGGCGACCTCTCGGACGGCGAGGTGCCCCTCGTCCTCAAAGAGCAGGCGGCGGCGGACCTACGCGACGGCTCCGGCCGTAGCGAGCCCGTCGTTCCCCTCGGCAAGCGCTTTCGCTCCGCCGACGGCGAGATCGAGCTCCTCGTGATCAAGGCTGGGGTCTGCGACCTGCGTTACAACGGCGTCGCCATGGAGGTTCTCCAGCCGAAGGTGCTCCCCTCGGCCGATTAGTACGACAGGCGATCCATGACCTCGGCTCCGCCGCCCGGCAGGCGCATCTGCGTCATCGGCACCAGCGGCGCCGGCAAGACCTTCGTCGCCGAGGCCCTCGCCGAGAAGCTCGGCCTCACCTACATCTGCAACGACGCCGTCATCTGGCGCCCGAACTGGCAGCCGGCGCCGAGGGACAAGGTGTATGGCGAGCTGGAAGCGGCAACGCGGGCCGAAGGCTGGACCTTCGACGGCAACCTCAGCTCCCCCGACCTTACCCGCAGGCCGGAAGACGCCCTCGTGCTGGAGCGCTGCGATACGCTGGTTTGGCTTGACCTGCCGCGCTGGCAGGTGCACGGGCAGGTCATCCGGCGCACCGTGGGGCGGCTGCTGAGCCAGGAGCCGCTCTGGCACGGCAACCGCGAGAGCCTGCGCACGCTGCTCTGGCGCGAGTCCATCATCTGGTGGTCGATCAGGAGCTTCGGCCGGCGTCGCCGCGATTACGCCGCCCTGTTTCGCGACCCGCAGCAGGCCCATCGCCGCCTCATCCGCCTCCGCTCGCGGCGAGAGGTGGACGCCTGGCTCCCTTCGCTGCCCGCTCCCTCGCTGTAACGAGCCCTCGCCTGCCGCGTTCGATCTGATGACGACCCATCTGCAGGGAGGCAGACTTCATGCTCCACATTCGCCGGCTCCTGCCGCTACCCCGCCACCGCAGCTCCACTCACGACCTCGTCCTCGAGAAGGCTACACGAGAAGCAGAGGCGGGCCGCCGCCTGGTCATGTACGACCGCCAGACCGGGCTCTTCGCCTCCTGGTACATCGAGAGGCGCTTCGCGGAGGAGCTGCGCCGGGCCGACCGCTACGGCCACGCCCTCAGCGTCATGGTCATCGAGGTCGCCCAGGGGGCCGGCTTCGCCGCCTTCGACCAGATCTGCGAGTGGCTGGGCCAGCGCATCCGCTCCAGCGACCTGGCGACGCACCTGGGCGAAGGCCGCTATCTGGTCTTCGTGCCGGAGACGGACGCCGTCGCCGCCGGCCTCATCACCGGCCGGCTGCAGGAGCACTTCCCCAACGTCATCTCCGTGGGCCTCGCCTCTTATCCCGAAGACGGGCTCAAGCTCTCGGAGCTGCGCGACGCCGCCGAGCGCCGCCGTGCCACGCC
>DATBWN010000020.1:0-7219 GCA_036514755.1 Dehalococcoidia bacterium
GCCGAGACGGAATCGATACGCAGGATGCCCAAGCCAATGGCCAGGGTCGCGGCCTCCGTCCGATTTCGCGCGCCCAGCTTCTCGTAGATGCGCGTCGCGTAGTACTCGACCGTGTTGATAGAAAGGAAGAGGCTCTGGGCCGCCTCCCGATTGCTCTTGCCCTGGGCGATCAACCTGAGAACCTCGATCTCGCGGGCGATCAGCGAAGAGCCGTTGCTGAGCGCGACGCTCCCGTCCGCCCCAACTCTCACGACGCTGAGCGTGTCGTCTCTCACAGGCGTGAGCATACGCCGGACGCGTGCCAGCGCCACCACGGTTTTCCCTAGAGGCATCACCTTTCTTGCGCGGCAGCCTCATGCCGCCACGCCGCTGCCCTACATCCGCTCCGGCGCCGACATGCCCATGAGGTCCAGCGTCCGGCCGAGGACGACCTTCGCCGCGGCGCTGAGCCGCAGCCGCGCCTTCGAGAGCGCCGCGTCGTCGCCAATCACGCGGCACTTCTCGTAGAAGTCGTGGAACGCCGTCGCCAGGTCAAGGGCGTAGTGAGGCAGGTGGTGCGGCTCGTAGCTCTCGGCGACGGACTCGACGAGCTCGGGCAGGAGCAGCATCCGGCGCACCAGCGCCAGCTCTGCCGGCTCGCGCAGGAGCGCAACGGCGCCGTCCTCATAGGCGACGCCGCGCTCCGCCGCCGTCGTCAGGATGCCGGCGGCGCGGGCGTGGGCGTACTGGACGTAGTAGACCGGGTTCTCGTTGCTTTGGCGCTTCGCCAGGTCGAGGTCGAACTCCATCTGGGCGTCGGCGGAGCGCTGGAGGAAGAAGAAGCGGCAGGCGTCGGCGCCCACCTCGTCGACCACCTCGCGCAGGGTGATGATCTCCCCCGCCCGCTTCGAGGCGCGCACGACCTCGCCGCCGCGCTTGAGGCCCACAAGCTGGCCGATGATGATCGCGAGCCGTCCCTCCTCGACGCCGAGGGCGGCGACGGCCGTCTTCACGCGCGAGACGTGTCCCTGGTGGTCGGCGCCCCAGATATCGATGACGCGCTCGAAGCCGCGCTTGAAGAACTTGTCGTAGTGGTAGGCGATGTCGGAGGCGAAGTAGGTGGGGACGCCGGTGGAGCGGATGAGGACGTTGTCGCGCTCCTCGCCCAGGGCGCTGCTGGCGAACCAGACCGCTCCCTCCTTCTCGACGACGGCGCCCTGACGGCGCAGCAGCGCCATCGACTCCTCGTAGGTGCCGTTCTCGCCGTAGAGGGCCGACTCGTAGAACCAGACGTCGTAGCCCACGTTCATCGCCGCCAGGTCGTCGCGGATCAGCGCCACCATGCGGTCGACGCCCCAGCGGCGCAGCGCCGGCGCCGGCTGCTCGTCCCGCAGGAAGCGGTCGCCGAACGCCGCCTTCGCCTCCTTCGCCAGGTCGATAACGTACTCGCCCGGGTAGCCCTCGGCCGGGATATCGACGTCGATGCCGAAGAGCTGCTTGTAGCGGGCGAGGAGGGTCAGGGCGAAGGTATCGACCTGGGTGAACTGGTCGTTGACCAGGTACTCCTTCTCCACGGCCCAGCCGGCGGCGGCGAGGACGCGCGCCAGCGAGTCGCCGATGGAGGCCCAGCGGCCGTTGCCGACGTGCAGCGGGCCGGTGGGGTTGGCGCTGACGAACTCGACCTGCAGCCTGCGGCCGCCGCCGGCGTCGCTGTGCGCGAAGCCGGGGCCGGCCTCGAGGATGACGTCCACCTGGCGCGCCAGCCAGGCGTCCGCCAGGCGGACGTTGATGAAGCCCGGCGCTGCCACTGTTACCTCGCCCACGGCCGCGTTTTCCGGCAGGTGCCGAACGATGGCCTCGGCGAGGCTCATGGGGCTCTGGCGCGCCGCCCGCGAGAGGCGCAGCGGCAGGCTGGTGGCGTAGTCGCCGTGCTCCGGCCGCGCCGGGCGCTCGACGAGGGGCTCGAGCAGGACGACAGGCGGAATCTCGCCTGCCGCCTGGGCGGCGCGCGCCGCTGCGTCGATGAGGGCAGCGATCTCCTGGCGGATGCTCACGCTAGAAGGCTTCTCAAAGCAAATACTCGCCAGAGGCGAGCGACGAGGGGAGTTTAGGCGCTAGGCGCGAGAAGGTCAACGCAGCCGGTATGTCGCTCTGAGCGCAGCGAAGAGTCTGTTCCCGCAGATGACCGCCACGTCATCGCCGATCACTAGATTCCTCGCTTCGCTCGGAATGACACTCGGTTACCCGTCGAACGGGAACGCCCGCGCCTCCACCAGCGCGATGAGCTCGTCGACGGCGCTGCGGGCACGCGCGACCATCTCATCGGGATAGGCGTAGCGCCGGCGCGCCGCCTCGAACTCGTCCTCGTCCAGCAAGCGGTGCGCCAGGCTGCCGTCCGCCTCGACAAAGACGCGCACGTCCAGCTGCAGGTCGACGTAGCGCAGCGTCTCGCCGTCGAACTCCGCCGGCGTCGCGACGTTGCAGTAGTAGCCGTTCAGCCCTCTGTCGGGCTCGTCGAGGCGGATGACGTTGTACCAGCGGTCGGGCCAGTAGTGGCCGCGCGTGCTGAAGGGGTCGACCCAGACGCCGCGCTCGTGCGCGACCTTCAGGCCGGGCTCCGTGCGCGTAACCACGAGGCCGTCCTCTGCCGAGACGAGCCAGGCGGGATGGCGCCAGTGGTCGGAGCCGTCGTAGTTTGTGGCGTAGATGTGGATGCGGGTCCCCGCCTCTTGGCTGCGCATCCTACGTCCCTTCGCGGTGCTCAGGGCCTTGTCTGCTCCGCCTGAAGAGAAGGGGTTTTCTGAGGGATACCTCCTTCGGCAGGCTCAGGACAGGCTCTCAGACTCCCCGTCAAGGGGCTTCGCCCCCTGTACCCCCATTTGCGCACCGCCCTCTCCATTCGCCTGAGCTAGTCGAAGGACAAGGGCTCCCAAGAGCCGCCGTCAACGCGCTGTGCCTCCGGCACTCCACTTTTGGGTCTGCCCTGACGCCGAAGCTGGAGAGCGGTAGCCCTTTGCCGGCATGCCCACGCCTCAGCTTACCTCGCCGGAGACGACGCGCTTCATCCGCTCGACCTGGGCGGCGAGCGCGGCGTGCTCCGCCTGCGCCAGCGTGGGGTCGGCGTCCAGCAGGCGCAGCGCCTCCTGGCGGGCGTCCTCGATGAGGCGGACGTCGCCGAAGCCCGCCGCCTTGAGCTCCGGCAGGCCGCTCTGGCGCGTGCCGAAATAGTCGCCGGGGCCGCGCAGGCGCAGGTCAGCCTCCGCCAGGGCGAAGCCGTCGCTCAGCTCCTCCAGCAGCTTCAGGCGCTGTCGCGCTGTCTGCGAGGGGTCGTCCGAGAGCAGCAGGCAGAAGCTCTGCTCCGCGCCGCGGCCGACGCGCCCCCGCAGCTGGTGCAGCTGCGCCAGCCCGAAGCGGTCGGCGCCCTCGACGACCATCACGGTCGCGTTGGGGATGTCGATGCCTACCTCGATGACCGTCGTCGCCACGAGGACGTGCAGCTCGCCGCGCCGGAAGGCGTCGAGGACGGCGTCCTTCGCGGCCGCCGCCAGCCGGCCGTGCAGAAGGCCGAGGCGCAGCTCCGGGAAGACCTCGCGCGAGAGGCGCTCGTACTCCTGCGTCGCCGCGCGCGTCTGCAGCGCCGCCGACTCCTCGATGAGCGGGCAGACGACGAAGGCCTGGCGCCCTTCGTGCACCTGCTCTCGCACGAAGGCGTAGGCGCGGCCGCGCTCCTCCGGACCCACCCACTCCGTCTGCACCGCCAGCCGCCCCGGCGGCATCTCGTCGATGACCGAGACGTCGAGGTCGCCGAAGAAGGTCAGCGCCAGCGTGCGCGGGATCGGCGTCGCCGACATGACGAGGAGGTGCGGCGTCTGGCCCGGCTTCGCGACCACGTCTCGTGCCATACTCCCCGTTCGTCCTGAGCTTGTCGAAGGACGCCGTGGTTCGACAGGCTCACCACAAACGTGTTCTGTGGCAGTCGATGCCCTCTCGCGCAAGGCGGCGCGCTGCATGACGCCGAAGCGGTGCTGCTCGTCGACGACGGCGAGGCCGAGGCGGTGGAACGCGACGCCCTCCTGGATGAGAGCGTGCGTGCCGACGGCGATGTCGACCTCGCCCGCCGCGACCGCCTCGACGGCGGCCCGCTTCGTCGCGCCCGAGAGCGAGCCGGTCAGCAGCTCGATCCTTAGCGGCCGCTCGTCCTGAGCTTGTCGAAGAGCCTGCCCTGAGCTTGTCGAAGGGACGAGCCCTCGTGGTTCGACAGGCTCACCACGAGCGGACTGAACGGCACGCCTGACCCTCAGCCCGCCCAGCAGCGAGGCCAGCGTGCGGTAGTGCTGCTCCGCCAGGATCTCCGTCGGCGCCATGAGGGCCCCCTGGTAGCCGTTCGCGGCTGCGACGGCGAGAGCGGCGGCGGCGACGGCCGTCTTGCCGCTGCCGACATCGCCCTCCAACAGGCGCGCCATCGGCCGCGAGCGCTGGATGTCGGCGACGATCTCGCCCAGCACGCGCTCCTGGGCGCCGGTGAGGCTGAAGGGCAGCGACGTCCGATAAGCCGCCAGCGTCCCGTCCAGCTGGAACGCCGGGGCGCGACCCACCTGCCAGGCGAGCCGCCGCTCCAGCACCGCGAGCTGCACGCAGAGCAGCTCCTCGAAGGCGAGGCGACGCCGCGCCGCCTCCTGCCGCTCCCAGGAGTCCGGGTAGTGCGCCTGGCGCAGCGCCTCGACGATGCCCAGGAGGCCGTTGCGTCGCCGCAGCTCCGCCGGCAGCGCCTCCTTCACCAGCGCCGCGAAGCGGTCCACCGCCTCCTTCACGACGCGTCGCAGCTGGCGCTGGCTGAGGCCCTGGGTCAGCGGGTAGACGGGCACCAGGCGGCCCGTGTGCGTCAGGTCGTCGCCGGCCAGCCTTTCCCATTCCGGGTTCTCCATAGTCTTCAGGCGGTTGAAAAGCGTCACCTTGCCGGCGAGGACGATGCGGTCGTTCGTCTTCAGCTGGTCGGCGAGGTAGGGCTGGTTGAACCAGACGACGCGCATCGTCCCCGTCTCGTCGCCGACGACGGCCTGCGTGCCGTCGCGCCGGCCGAGGCGCACCTTCGCGGCGCTCCAGACGCTGACCAGGGTCGTCTGCTCCTCGTCCGGCTGCAACTCGGCGATGGGGCGGACGTCGGCGAAGTCGTTGTGGCGGTTGGGGAAGAGGTAGAGGAGGTCGCGCACCGTGCGAACGCCCAGCTTCGCCAGCTTCGCCTGCAGGGCGCTCTTCAGGCCGCGGACGACCGTCACCGGCCCGTCGAGGGGGTCGGCGGGCTCAGGGCGGCGCTCAGGACGAGCGGGTGCTGACTCCGCTCGTGAGGCACTCGAACCACGAGCGGCCGTCTTCGCCTTGGCCGCAGCCGGCTTCGCCGCCAGCACCGCGCGCAGCCAGCGCTCGCGCTGCGGCGGACCGAGGCCGCGGTAGCCCTTCGCCAGCGCCGGCGCCGCGTCGATCAGCGCCGCGACGCCCCTGTCCTGGCAGGCGATAGCGAGGAAGCGGTCGACGCCGCCGATGACGGCGCCGTCGTCGCAGCCGCGGCGCGCCTCCAGCTCCAGGACCTTGCGGAAGCGGAGGACGGCCTCGCTCTCGGGTGAACGTGTCGAAGCGCCACGCCGGGCGGGGGGTCTCCGGTTGACGACGCGGTTCAAGCTGGCCTCTACGCCGTAGGATAGCGGTGCAGTGTGGCGTTGTCATTCTGAGCCAGCCTGCCGTAGGCAGGCGAGCGAAGAACCAAAGCGCTCCGTCATGCGAAAGCGCCGCGCTCTGATCCTTCGTCCTTCTATCGAAGGACTCAGGATGACAGGCGGATCCCGTCGCGCTTGTCCGAAGCGATGCCTATTTGCTAAGCTACGCAGCGTTATGGCGACGAAATGCGAGGTCTGCGGCAAGGGCACCACCTTCGGCCGCAACATCCGCTACAAGCACGCCGGCAAGTGGGAGCGCCGGGCGCCGCGCACCAACCGCGTCTTCCGCGCCAACGTCCACGAGAAGACGCTGACCATCGGCGGCGTCACGCGCCGCTTCCACATCTGCACGCGCTGCATCCGGACGCAGGTCAAAGTCAGCTAAAGAGCGAGCCATGGACAGCATGATCCACCTGACGGAGTCAGGCGGCCGCCGTCTTCGCCGGCCGCCCGGCTTCATGCGCGGACGCAAGCTGCGCCGCGTGCTGGCCCTCGCCCTCTCCTGCCCGGTCGAAGGCGGCAGCGTCACGCTCGTCTCGCTGGAGCTCTACGACGACGGCTCGATCCTCCGCTACTTCGCCGTCGCCTCGCGGTCAATGCGGGAACGCTCCCAGGCCATAGCACGGGACCTTCAGCGGCTGGCGCGGGAGGGACGCGAAGAGGAGCTGCGCGCCTACGTTGAGCAGCGCCTGCGCGGCATGCCGCACCACTTCGGCGATAACCTCGGACTCCGCCTCGAGGACGACGCCGGCACGCAGTACGCGTCCATGCCCAGGGGCGCCAGTGAAAGCGACGACCGCTGGGACGCCTCGGTGGGCTTCACGCCGCGCGTCCCAGCGAAGGCCAGGCAGCTCCGGCTGACCGTCCTGGAGGGCACGGGCGTGTTCCCGCCCATCCGCCAGCGCGGGTGGAGCCCAATCGGCGGGCAACGGGCCGCGGGCGAGCCCGTAGCCACATTCACGGTCGACCTCTAGACAGGGGGCGCAGCGCGCGCTGGCGCCTTCGCGCTATTCTGTCCATTGTCCCTGCTCGCCGAGGAGGACTCATGCCCCCACCAGCCATCCGACGCGTAGTCACCGGCCACAACGATAGAGGCCTCGCCGTTGTCGCGCTCGATGAGGTCGTTCAGGGACAGATCGTCACGCAGATATGGGGCACCGACACGCTGCCCTCGAACAACGTCGACGACTGGGCGTACGGAATCAGCCAGCCCGGCCCGACGATCCCGGGCGGCAGCGCCCTGCGCTTCGTCGACATCAACCCCGGCTTCCGCTCCGCCATGCACCGGACGAGCACCATCGACTACGTCTTCATCCTGGAAGGCGAGCTGGACATGGAGTTGGACGGCGGCGAGGTCGTCCACCTGAAAGGCGGCGACATCGTCATCCAGCGTGGCACGAACCACGCCTGGGTCAACAACAGCGACCGCGTCTGCCGGCTGGCGTCCGTCCTCATCCGCGCCAAGCCCGTGGTGGCCGGCGGCAAGGTCCTTGAGCCGACGATGACGTAGCAGGTCGTGGCCTGCGGGA
>DATBWN010000021.1:0-4087 GCA_036514755.1 Dehalococcoidia bacterium
TGGCAGACGCTGTTCCTGGGCGTCACGGTCGGCGGCGTGCTGACGCTGCTGCAAGGCCTCGGCGACCCGTCTGCGCCGACGTTCCTGACGCTGCTCTACGACACGAGCTCGCAGGCCGGCACGGCGCGCAACCTGCTCTACGCGGTCGTGCTCGGCGTTGGCGTGGTCGTGCTGCTGGTCTACGGCTACGACCAGTGGGAGCGGCAGCCTGCGGCGTCAGAGTCGACGCCAGCCTGAGCCCCCTGTACCCCCGTTTTCCCGGCTGCGCGGCAGCGTTTGCCGCCATGCTAACGGCCTACTGGCTGAACACGGCGGCGGCGTCTTTGGCGGCGTTGAGTAGGGGCGAGGGGACGATTCCGACGAAGACGATGCCGGCGACGGCGACTGCGAGGCTGAGGCCGAGGGCCGGCGAGATCGGCAGGCGCTCGCTCGAAACCGGCTCGGCGAGGAACATGAGCCGGACGATGCGCAGGTAGTAGAAGGCGGAGAGGACGCTGTTGAGGACGGCGACGACGACCAGCCAGGCGAGGTCGCTCTCGATGGCGGCGTTGAAGACGTAGACCTTCGCCACGAAGCCGGCGGTCGGCGGGATGCCGGTCAGGGAGATGAGGCCGAAGGCCAAGGCGCCGGCGAGCCAGGGCGCGCGTCGCGCCAGGCCGGCGTAGTCGGCGACCTGGTCTGAGCCGGTGCGGCCGGAGATGGCGATGACGACGATGAAGGCGCCGAGGTTCGTTAGGGCGTAGGTGGCGACGAAGAAGATGACGCCGGAGGCGCCGAGGCTGAGGCCGCCCTCGGCGGCGGAGACGGCGGCGAGGCCGACCATGAAGTTTCCCGCCTGGGCGATCGAGCTGTAGCCGAGTAGCCGCTTGATGTTCGTCTGGACGAGGGCGAAGAGGTTGCCCAGCGACATCGACACGGCGGCGACGACGGCGAAGACCTCGGCCCAGTCGCTGCTCGCCACCTCGTCCGGCAGGCCGTCGAAGAAGATGCGCAGGACGACGGCGAAGGCGGCGCCCTTGCTGGCGACGCTGAGGAAGGCGGCGACAGGCGTCGGCGCGCCCTCGTAGACGTCCGGCACCCACATCTGGAAGGGGACGACCGCCATCTTGAAGCCGAGGCCGGTGATGAGGAAAACGGAGGCAAGGATGAGCCCGGCCTGCATCTCGCCGCCGCGCTCGGCGATGATGGAGGCGATGCTCGGCTCGCCGGCCGGCGCGACGAGTCGCGTCGTGCCCGTGAGGCCGAAGAGGAAGGCCATGCCGTAGAGGATGACCGCCGACGCCGTGGCGCCGAGGAGGAGGTACTTGACGGCCGCCTCCGTGGAGCGCTCGTCGCGCTGCAGGGCGGCGAGGATGTACTGGCAGATGCTCGTCAGCTCCAGGGCGACGAAGATGAGGATGAGGTCGCGGCTGGCGGCGAGCAGCAGCATGGCGCTGGAGGCGAAGAGGACGAGGGCATAGAACTCGGCCTCGTAGCCGCTGAAACGCTTCGCGTAGTCCTGCGACGAGAGGACGATGGCGGCGGCGATGGCGGCGAAGAGGAGGAAGAAGAACAGGGCGAAGTCGTCGATGACGACGGAGTTGGCGAAGGTGGAGAGGGCGCTCAGGTCCTCATCGCGGGAGAGCAGGGAGACGGACCAGAGGACGGAGAGCAGCGGCGCGAGAAGCGCGGCGACCATGAGGGGCCGGCCGCGCGCCGCGGGCAGCCTGCCGCCGGACGGCAGGAAGTCCCAGACGAGGATGAGGCTGGCGACGCCGGCCATCGCCAGGACGGGGCCGATGCGGTCGAGGTCGTCTAGCACGCGCCGGCCTCCGCGCCGTCCGGGCAAAGAAAGAGGCAAAGGGCAGAAAGCGCCTTGCGCCTTTGCTCGTTTGCCCGTTTGCCCATTTGCCGAACGCGCATCAGCCGGCCCCCAGCGTGCGGCGGACGCCGTTCTCGATGACGCCGACGATGGTCGCCGGGGCGACGCCGACGCCGATGATCACGGCGACGAGCGCCGCCATGCTCACCTGCTCCCACCACTCCGTCGTGTCGCCGAGGTCGCGCCAGCGCTCGTCGCGCGGGCCGAAGAAAACGCGCTGCACCGTCCAGAGGATGTAGCCTGCGGAGAGGAGGATGCCGACGACGGCGAAGATGGTCGGCGCCTCGAAGCGGTCGACGGAGCCGACGAAGACGAGGAACTCGGCGACGAAGCCGGACATCGTCGGCAGGCCCAGCGAGGCGAGGCCGGCGATGACGAAGACGGTGGCGGCGACGGGCATGATGTGCGCCAGGCCGGACATGTCGCCGATCTGGCGCGTGTGCGTGCGGTCGTAGATCAGCCCCACCATGACGAAGAGGAGGGCCGTTATCGTGCCGTGCGTGAACATCTGCAGCGCGGCGCCGGTGAGGCCGACCTCGCCCAGGGCGGCCACCCCGAGCAACACGTAGCCCATGTGGCTGACGCTGGAGTAGGCGATGAGGCGCTTGAGGTCGCTCTGGCGCATGGTGAGGATGGCGCCGTAGATGACGCTCGCCGCGGCGAGGACTGCCAGGTAGACGTCGAACTTGTCGAACTGGTCGGGCAGGATGCCGACGAGGATGCGAATGAGGCCGTAGCCGCCCATCTTCAGGAGGATGCCGGCGAGGATAACGCTGACCGCGGTCGGCGCGTCGGTGTGGGCGTCCGGCAGCCAGGTATGCAGCGGGATCACCGGCAGCTTCACGGCGAAGGCGGCGAGGATGAGGAAGAAGACGGCGTTGAGCGAGATGACGGCGCCGGAGAGGTCGCTGTGGGCCAGCTCCTCCATGTCGAAGGTGTTGGCGGCGAAGCCGAGGACGAGGAAGCCGACGAGCATGAGGGCGCTGCCCGTCAGCGTGTAGAGGACGAACTTCATTGCCGAGTACTCTTTGCGCCCCGTGCCCCAGATGGAGATGAGGAAGAACATGGGCACGATCTCGAGCTCCCAGAAGAGGAAGAAGAGGATGAGGTCCTGCGCGGCGAAGACGCCCATCACGGCCGTCTCCAGCGCCAGCAGCCAGGCAAAGTACTCGCGCGGGCGCAGCGTGATCTTCCAGGAGACGAGGGCGGCGACGACGAAGAGGAAGGCCGTCAGGAGCATCAGCGTCGCGCTGAGGCCGTCGACGCCGACAAAGTAGCGCACGTCGAAGCCGACGTCGCCGGCGTCGATCCAGCTCTCGCGCGCCACGTACTGCAGGGCATCGTCGCCCTGATCGAAGCCGGCAAACATGACGAGGGCGGCGACGAGGTTGACGAGGGCAACGCCGGCCGCGAGGACGCGGACGTTTCGCTCCCGCTCGCTCGGCAGGAGCAGGGCGGCAAACGCACCGGCCAGGGGCAGGAAGATGAGAAGGGTCAGCATCCGCCCCTCCCCGTCTTCTTGTAGCTCGTAGCTTGTAGCTTGTAGCTCATAGCGGATTCAAGACCAGAACGACGATGGCGGTGAAGACGACGCCGCTGAAGGCCAGGGCGCCGTAGGCCTGAAACTGGCCGACCTGCAGGTAGCGCAGCACGCCGGCCGCCCCGCGGGCGCCGCGGCCCACGCTGTTTACGGCGCCATCGACGACGAGGGTGTCGAAGGCAGATAGGGCGCCGCCGACGAAACGATAGAAGAGCACGCCGACGATGACGTCCTCGTACAGGACGTCCAGGTAGTACTTGTTCTCCAGCAGACGGTGCAGCGGCCGGAAGAGGCGCGCCAGCGCCGCGGCGGAGACGGCCTTCGCGGAGTAGATGGCGTAGGCCAGGGCGATGCCGGCCAGCGGCACCATGGTCGCCACGATGGCGACGCCCCAGCGGAACTTGCTCTCCTCGACCTCGACCTCCGCCGGCAGGGCGCCCAGGAGGAGGCGCTCGACGTCCTTGTCGATGTTGGCGAAGCCGGCGAGCGCAGCCGGCACGGCGAGGACGATGAGCGGCCAGGTCATCACCGGCGGCGACTCGTGTGGGCCGCCGTGGGCGTCGTGGGCGCTGGAGGGCGCAGCATGCTGCGCCCCTACCTCGGGTTCGCCGCCGCCGCGGTACTCGCCGCCGAAGGTGAGGAAGACGGCGCGAAATACGTAGAAGGCGGTGACGCCGGCGGTGACG